>QHVY01000119.1 GCA_003223695.1 Acidobacteriota bacterium | reverse complement strand
AACATCGGACAACTGCACGCTTCGATGATCGACGCATTCATCGCCCACTTCGGTGTCGATGATTTACTCGTCGATGCGGCGCCGATGAAAACGACTGCAACGATCGCAATGATCGCCATGGGAAGCAGAGACCTCCGGACGTGGACCATTCGTATCCTCCTTAGTTGTGAGCAAAATTGGCCGGGACGCCGGACAGTTTAATGCTGAATCGGAGGAAGCAGCGCTCTTTTATGGAATGTGGACCGAATATCCGTGACGAATCGTCTCGAAACGATTCCCGAGCTTCTCGTGCAGACGCGTTTCGAATCCTTTCACGCCGTTCTGATCAGTGCCGGTGAGAATGGCGATGAATTCTCCGTTTTTGTTACGGCAGACGATGTCTTCCTGCCGGCACAAGCGGGCGATCGCACGATTCAGTGTGATGTCTTCCTGATCCGCCTTGATCCAATAAAGGGCGAACGGCTGGCCGAGTTTGGAAGCCGTCTCAACGTTTCGTTGCAGCCGCTCCTCGAATTCCGGCACAAACGAAATCTGATCGCCGTGCGTTTGAATGACCGGCCCTTTTGGCTGCGGCCTGTTTTCGCGGGCGTTCATCAGCGAGGCGATCTCCTCCGGCGTTAGGCTGGCGATTCCCTGATCGCGCAGATTCAAACGACGGCCACGGCGCCGGACAAGCGCGTCGACGCGCGCGTGAAGCTCCTTCGGATTGAACGGCTCGGTGATGAAGTCGTCCGCGCCGGCGCGCAGGTAAAGGACTTTGTCCGCGTTCCGGTTTGCGGCTGGCGAGAGGAACGCGATCGATGACTCGGCATCTCTGGCCAGATCGAGGATGGCCGCGACTGCGGAAACGGAGCGCGACGGCGTAATCAGAATCAAGTCAGGTTTGTCATGCTTCGCGCGCTCCACTCCAACTCTGAGATCGGACTCCGCCTGCAGTTGATAGTCGTCACCGAGAGCTTCTCTGACGCGGCGAATCGTCTGCGGAGTGGCGCCGAGCAATAGGACAGTGCGCGTCGTCCGCTCGCTCTCTTCCCAAGGCTTCGTGACGTCGACGACCTGCTCACCCTCCCCTCGATAATTGATCAACCCTCGGCCGTTCAGAATTCGGTAGTGTGCGGAGAGCGAGTCGTTGCTCGCGTAGCGCAGTTTCGACAGACGCATCAGCCGGCCGCCGGTGCTCGCATCATGCGACAGGTCGATGACTCCGAACGCGTTTTGTTCGAGCTGCCGCAAAATCGGATTGAGCTCCGGCGCCTGTTCGTCGCCGGCGATCAGGAGCGTCGTCACCGGCAAGTCTTCGAGAGCGTTCAACAGCGATTGAGTGATCGAGAGCGCGAAATGAGCGGAGTACGTGGTGTTGATGAGCGTGTAGACCGGATCGATCACCAGGCGTCGGCCGCCGATCGTCTTCACGTAATCCAACAGCTCATCGACGATGGCCATCACATCCGCGGGGCTTTCCACCAACTGAAAGTAGCGATTGCTCGGATTGAGAATGGCAAGTTGTCCGCGTCGCACTGACTCGTCGATGGCGAAGCCGATCGAGTGCGCCTGAGCGATGACATTCGCCGGTTTCTGATCGGTGATCAGCACTCCCGGCTCCTGTAGCTCCAGTCCGCGCGTCAAATATTGAAGGCCCAGCAGAGTCTTCCCGACGCCACCGCCGCCGCGAACGAGGTAGATCTTGTGCGAGAGAAGTCCGCCGGCGCCGTAGTCGAGCAGGTCGATGCCACTGATCAATCGTTCCGACGGAGCCGGCCGAGCGGGCACAATTTCCTCGATGGGCGCAGGGAGTGGAAGGGGAGTATCGATCGGAGTGGTCATGGTCGTTGCCGAAGCAACGTCCACGCCTGCTCAGCGGCTGAAATCGATCTGGTCCGGCGTTCGAATTTCACGCTCGCTGCGGAAGATGTTCGCCTCGAGCCCTTGCAATTCGCGGCCATCATCGGTACGCGTTCGTACGGCAATGCCAGGCTCCGCGAGGCGCGTCACGTTGAAGAGCTCGGTCACCGGCTTGAGCGAGACGTGCCGGACTTGCGACTGCGGGATGTCATGAAACATTCGATAGAGCTGGATCATCTGCGTGGTCGTGAGATTCGTCTCGCTGCTCGAGGACAAAGTCGACGCCGCTTGAATCAGACGAAACGCGGTCTGCGGACTTGTCTTTTGCAGTTTGTCACGCACGGCGGAGATTACTTGCTGCTGCCGCAGCTCGCGCGCGAAGTTGTCTCCCTCCGGGCCGATCACGTACCGATAGCGGGCATACGCGAGAGCGCGCTTGCCATCCAAGTGATGCCAGCCGCGGACGAAGCCATCCTTGAAAAGAAAATCGTAGAAGCTGCGCTCGCAGAAAACATCGACGCCGCCGATTTGATCGACGATTTTCTCGAACGCAGCGAAGTCGACGCGTACGAAGGCGTGGATCGGCTGGTTGAATGTACGCGAAACCGTGTCGCACAGAAGGCCGGCGCCCTCGCCGGGATAGCCGCTCATCTCGCCTGCCTGATTCGCGTAGTTGATTCGATGCGTGCCGAATCGCCCCATGCGCACCCATAGATCTCTAGGGATCGAGACGATCGCCGCCTGCTTCGTCGACGGCTTCAAACTGATCAAGACGATCGAGTCCGCAAGCTGGTCCTGCGTTGGATGACCGGAGCCGCCGATGCCAAACACCAGAATGTTGACTCGATCCGCCTGCGTACAGCGCGATCGCAGCGAGAAGGAACAGCACGCCGAACACGCCAAAGAGAACGTATTCGATTGCCGATTGCCCTTTCGTCGGCTTTGGCACTTCGCGCGGACCTGGGCGATAAGGGCCGCTGTAACGAGTCGGTCGGAAGACGCGATCGAAGGATATGGCTGGCGTGAGTTCGGGCTCTTGCTCAACGTCGCGAAGTTTGCCGGTCACACTCCGCAACTCGGCGCGCCCGGCATCGCGTGCGGCGATTGCGTCGCGGTGATCGTTTTCGTGATCGGTGGCGAGCTTCTCCAGCTTCAGGCGTTCGCCACGAAGTCCCTCGAGCTCCTGCAGAGCGGAGGCGAGCCGGCCCTCGAGCGAGCTCGCGCGCTCGCGCTCGCGCTCGAGGTCGTTTTCGTGGCCGGCGACAAGATTCTGCAGGTCCGCGCGTTCGGCGCGAACTGCCTCGAGTTCCCCTTGGGCAGAGGCGAGCAGGCCTTCGAGCGCGCGCGCACTCTCTCTCGAGCGCACGAGGTCGTTTTCGTAGTCGGCGACGAGCTTCTGCAGGTTCGCGCGTTCGGCGCGAATTGCCTCGAGTTCCTGTTGGGTGGAGGCGAGCCGGCCTTCAATCGAGCTCGCGCGCGCGCGCTCGGGCTCGATCTGTTCGCGTAGACGCTGAATCTCCTGCGCCTGATCGGCGGCCGAAGTGCGCGCCTTCTCCACAGCGTCGCTCAGCGCCGCGATTCGCGACTCGTTGCCGGTGCCGATGGCTGATGAGGCGGGACGGCGTGTTGTCCGCAGCGTCTCGAAGATGATCACACCGATGACGAGGGCGGCAACGGCTCGGTTGACAGCGGGCGGGCGGGGCAAAGCGATCGTCAGCGCACCGTAGATTCCGGTGATCAGGATAAGCAGGATAACCGCCCGCGCCATGGCGAGCAGCAGCCGCCGCATTGGGCGTGGACGGGGCGATCCGTCCTCAGGCATTGTCCACTCCCTCACTCGCGTTATCGCGCTACCTGTGCATCCGAGGTGCCACATGGCAAATGACTTGAAGAGCTGACGCGGCATGACCACGAAACGCTTTTTTATTGCGCTCACGGTGATGTTGCTGGCCACGGCCGCACTTGCCGACTGGCAGAGCATCGCCCCGGGCGTCGACTTCCAGGAATTTCGCGAAGAGAACTACGACATCTTCGTCGCGCGAGTCGATCTCACGAACAACACGATCAGAGTCATCAGCAGCCGCGAATCGGAGAAGGGATTGAAAGTCTCCGATTTCGCAAAGAAGGTTCGCGCCATCGCCGCGATCAATGGGGACTACTTCGATGACAGGTTCAATCCGATCGGAATGACTGTCGGGCCGTGCGGTGAATGGGAAAGCGAGAAGCGAACAAAGCGGGAAGGCTACATCGCGATCGGCAGCGGCGGCCAGACGCGAATCGCGCGTCAAAGCGATGTCGATACCACCACGCAGGCCGAGAGTTGGATGCAGGCAACGATCTCCGGCTGGCCGGCGCTGGTCAACAATTGTCAGCCGTTGTCGTCCGCCGAACTTCCGGGAAGCGATTCGTTCACGCGCTCTCCCCATCCGAGGACTGCAGCCGGGCTCAGCCGCGATCGCAACACACTGTACTTCGTCGTTGCTGATGGACGGCGAACGGGCGTGCCGGGGCTGACGCTGTCACAACTTGCGTCATTCATGGCCGACCGATTGAGCGTCTGCTCGGCGATCAACTTCGACGGCGGAGGCTCCAGCGCGATGTGGCTGAGCGACCGCATCGTCAATCGCCCCGCAGACGGTGTCGAGCGGCCGGTTAGCGATCACCTGGCGGTCGTCCTTCAGAGCGATGTCGCGCAGTGCGATGTGGATGTTGAGGCGCGCCTGGTCGCAGTGATTAAGGAGCACGAGAAATCAGGCTCTACAGCAACGATCATCACTACAACAACGAAGACCACAGTCACAACGACCACAACACAAAGGCCGCAGACGAGCAGCACGACATCCAATCCGCCGCACAGATAAGAATGGAATCGACATTGCACTGGTCGCCAGCCGGAAGTAGCAGTCTTGACAATTCATGACAACGTCCATTTACGACGGAAGGGTCGCTATGCGATCGACGACGATCAAACTCGCCATTGGCCTGCTGCTTTACGCATTCGCCGCATCCGCACAGCAGGCTGATCTCTACTCACAAATCACCCCACTCGAAACTGCAGTCAGCAACGGAACGGCCACGCGCGCCCAGCAGCTCGATCTGGGGCGACTGTACATTCAGACCGGCCGTTTCTACGAAGCGCAGACGATCACTGAGAAACTGCTCGCGGCGGATCCGAATGACGCGGACGCGAAAGCAATTCGAGATCAGGCATTGAATGGGATTCGCGACGTCGGTCAGCGCAAAGTCGCCGAGGCGGAAGCGAATGCGCATCGGTCGGGAGCAACGGATCAGGACCAGCTTGCACTCGCCGACGCGTATTACCAGGCCGGCAGTTACGCCGCTGCGGCCGACATCTATGGCCACCTTCCAGCGTCGCTGCAAACCCGCGACTTGCGGTTGCGTTACGCGCGAAGTCTCGCGTGGTCGTCGCAGCTCGATCCGGCAGAGCGTACGTACTCGAAACTTTTGGAGGAGCAATCGACGCCTGACCTGCAGCTCGAATACGGTCGGGTGCTCTCCTGGATGGGAGCACAGAAAGCATCCGTAAATACGCTGTCCGACATCTACTACAACAGCCCGCACACCGAAGACGCTGCAATTGCGCTCGCAAATGCGAAAGTGTGGAGCGGCGATCGCGAAGGTGCGATTCGTGTGCTCAACAGCTTTCTGCTGAGTCACCCGAACGGCGCGCAAGTGCAGCAGCTCGTTGATCAACTTCGCGCATCGCCCGATCTGCGAATCGAACAAATTGGAAAGAAGATCCAGCTCGAACCGTATAACTTGGCGCTGCGCGTCGAGCGAGCGCGGCTGCTCGTCGATACCGGCCGCGATGCGGAAGCGTTGAACGATATCAAATTCGTGCGCGAACATTCGCGGCAGAAGATCGCTGGACTCGATGAGTTGGAACAGCGCGCAAAGGCGCATCGCGCAGCGCAGCTTTCGCAGCTCGAGTCGCAACGGAAGGCTCTCGACGCGCAAGCATCGATGGCCTCATCATCGCAGAATCCCGACGACATCCTCTCTCTCGCGAAGTCCTATGCCGGCATCGAGGCATACGATCAGGCGGAGACGCTCTACGATCGATATCTCCGGCTGCGGCCTAACGACACCGATGCGCGTATTCAATACGCGCGCGTGTTGAGCTGGGACAGCCGCTGGGCGGAATCGGAGCGCCAATATCAGATTCTGCTCGATCAAAATCCCGATCGAGCGGATCTTCGTTACGAATACGCGCAAGTTCTCTCGTGGGATTCGCAGTTCGTTCCGGCGGTGCACATCTTCCGGACGCTGACTGACGTCTCGAACAATCCGCGCGCGAACCTTTACAGCGACGTTCCCCCACGCGCTTACTACAACCTCGGACAGATTTATCGGTGGTATGGCTGGAACGACACTGCTGCGCTCGAACAGAACCGCGCGATCGCCCTCGATCCCGGCTACATACCCGCACGGACTGAGCTCGATCTCGTCCGGCACAACCGGCCGGCGACGTCGGCCGAAGCCCGCTACACGTATTTCAATGATTCGAATGACTTCACGATGAAGCGCGTTGACCTCGATGCCGAGCATTGGACGTCGACGCGAACGGCCTTCGATCTCGGCGTTGGTCGCCACGAGTTCTCACACCTCGATACCGACGTCTACGCGAACGAGATCAACGGCGGCGCCGCGTATCGCTACAGCGATCGCTGGCTCTTCCGCGGAAACGTCGGCGCTAACTTCTACGACCAGGGACTCGGCACGCGCCCGTTCTTCGGCCTTGGCGCCGAGTACCGGCCGAATATCGAGAGTCGCGCCGCATTCAACTTCAATCATTATGATCTGGTCTACGACGCTTTCACTCTGGAGTCGCTGACCGTTCCCACATCACCGAACCTGCTCCTCGGACATCCGCTCAACATCAACGATTTTCTTGCGCATTACGACTGGCAGAGCGGACGGCATTGGGCACTGTTAGGCGACGCCTCTTACGGCTTCGTCTCCGACGACAACAAACGGCTAGGCGCGAACGGAATCATCAGCTATCAAATTTTCAATCAGCCATTCGTGGCGGTGAAACTCGACGCCCGAACGTTGAGCTACAACTTCCGCACGAACCGCTACTGGTCGCCGACCGATTACAAGTCGCTCGCCGGCGTCATTCAGATCGGGCAAACCCTGCGGAATCGTCTGCACTGGGATCTCGAATACAAAGCGGGCAAAGCGTGGGAGGAGAACTTCAACTCCGATCTGCGCGCCTACTACGCGAATCTAGCGGTTCCCGTCACCGACGCGTTCGATCTAATCGGCAGCTACGGCTATGGCAAAAGCGGCCGGCTGCAGGGGCTGATCGGCGGCAGCGATCAATTCGTGAACTACTGGCAGCGGACCTGGTATGTCGGTGTCCGCGCGAATCGACTCTTTACGCGGGGCGAGCGCGCTCCGCGCAACCCTTATTACTTCGATAACCGGGTGCTCACCGAGTCACCGGTCATTCCACCGGAGACGCACTAATGGCTAACGACACGACATCAAAAGCTCCAGAGCCGAAGGCCATCGGCAAGAAGCCGATGCGGCCGGCCACGCAGTTGATCATCTCGATCGCCATCATCGCGCTGGTGGTGATTGCCACGTTGTTCCTGTTCAAGTATCCGCAGAAGCTCGGGCCGATTTTCATCACCGCGCTGGTCGTCACGATGGCCAGCTTCCTGTTGCTGTTGATCCTGCGTCACTTCATCCTGATCTGGTTCAGCTATCTGCACGCACGCGAGCTGGCGCACGATGAGATCCCGGAAAATTATCCATTCATCTCCATCATCGTGCCGGCGTACAACGAGGCGGAGGTGATCCAGCCCTCGCTCTCATCGCTGCTCGAGCTGAAATACCCGTACTACGAAATCATCGCCGTCGATGACGGCTCGACCGATGGCACGTACGAGAAGATGAAGGAGTTCGAGGGCAACCACTACGGCGTGAACGTCTCCGTTTTTCGCAAGGAGAACAGCGGGAAAGCGGACGCGCTGAATTATGGGATCCGGCGATCGAAGGCGCAGGTTGTGGTTTGCATGGACAGCGACTCGCGTCTGACTCCCGAAGCGTTACGCTACGCGGTCTATCACTTCCGCGATCCACACGTCGGCGCCGTCGCCGGAAACGTGAAGGTGATCAACCGGCACAACATCTGGACGAAGCTGCAGGCGCTCGAATACATCGAAGGATTGAACATCGTTCGCAATGCGCAGGCGTTCTGGCGCACAGTCAACGTCGTGCCGGGGCCGATGGGCATCTTCCGTCGCGAGGCCATCGAAAGCGTCGGCGGATACGACAGCGACACGTTCGCCGAAGACTTTGACATGACGGTGAAGCTGCTCGGGAAAGGGTGGAAGATCGATTACGAGCCAGCGGCAGTGGCCTACACCGAGGCGCCGGAGGTGCTGCTCGATTTGATCAAGCAGCGCTACCGCTGGACGCGCGGCGTTCTGCAGGCGCTCCGCAAACAAAAACATCTGCTGACGCGCAGCGAGGGGAACATCACCACGCCGCTGTCGCTCTGGTACATGTTGTTCGAAGGCCTGGCCTGGCCGGCGATGAACATCTTCGCCAACTTGTTCTTCGTTTGGATCGCGCTGGTTTACGGCATGACCAAGTTGCTCGTGCTGTGGTGGCTGTTGCTGACGATCCTGGACATTTTGATCGCCGTCTACGCAGTGGTGATGGAGCGGGAGTCGTTCTCGCTCGTGTTCTACTCGATCTTGTATCGATTCTTCTACGTGCTGATCATCGACGTGTGCAAAGTATTCGCGACGCTCGAGGAGCTGGTGGGCCTCGATATGTCGTGGGGGAAGCTGGCGCGAAAAGGACGTATGTAAATACATCATATTAAAAGGTCATAAAAATGAGACTTGATTGGGTCAACATCCTGGCAACCGTGATTTTCGTGAGCATCGTGGTGACGCTGATCCTGGCGGTCGCTTCGTATTTCGCCTACAAAGTCCGTGAGGCGCGCCGGCCGAAGACGGCTGCGGAGCTGCGGCAGGAGGGGCACAGCAAGACATTTTTCGAGGAGTATCGCCCCAGCGACACGCCGGCGACGATCGCTCCTGTGGAAGGTGAAGCTGCAGCAACTGTAAATGCCCCCACGAAGCAGTGATCGTGAAGAAAAGGATCTGCAGTCCGCGGCCTCCGCTGTTGTCGAGGAAGCCGCGACGGTGGTCGAGGACGCAGCACACGTCGTCGAATCCGCCGCCGCGCTAGTGCACGAAGCGGCGGCGGTGGCCGCCGCGTGGCCGGCCGTGGAGCGGCGAGGAAAACCGCGGCTTCTGCGGCGGCTCCACGAAGACGGCAAAGTGCAGTGGAAGCACATTGCCGTCTACGTCCCCGTTCTGTTGCTGGTGATCATCATCGGCGCGTTCGCCATCTGGTCCTTTCTCGAAAAGCAGTCCGTCTCGAGCAGCGAGCCGACGCCGCTGCCGAAGGTCACACTGATCACCGCCGATCCGCGGTCGCCCTTCACCGCGGCCTGGGTGCGGCTGCTGACCGATGCAGAGATGCAGCCGACACTCGTGCCGCTCGACAAAGTCGAAGTGCTGCAGGGCGTCATCGTCCTTTGCGACGTCCCCGCCCTCCCACCCTCCCTCGTGCAGGATCTCGACGACTTTGTGCGCCGCGGCGGGGCGGTCGCGGTGATCGGCCAGCCGCCATCTGCGCCGATTGGATCTGTGTCGATGTCCGCCGACAACGGACTTTCAGACGACTCCGCGAAATTTTCGGAGGCTGTGTCGCCCGTCCTCGCGCGGCTGACGCCGGGTCATCAGTTTTGGGTCAAGCCGTCACCCGTTGCATTCCTCAAGGAGAGTCCGCGGATGTCCGTCGACGTGCGCTGGACCACGAATGCGCGAGCGGTGGTCATGCACATGGAAAAGGACGGCTCGCGCTACCTGTGGTTCGGATTCGATCCGAACACACTGGCCGGAGATGACAATCAACTGAAAGTCCTGTTGAAAACTGCATTCCGCTGGGTGGCTGGTCAACCGATTTCCGACGGCGCAGTTGGCCCGCCGCAGCTGGCGAAGGCCTTCACGCCCGAGGCGCGAACGATGGCCCGTTCGGGATTTATGTACAGCGTCGATCCGCTTCGCAGTCCGAGACAGTTCAGCGTTCGGATGACGAATCGCGGCGAGAAGACGCTGCAAAATCCGACAGTCAAAGTCTGGCTACCGCCCGGCGTCACTCACGTCGCCCTCGGTGGAGACCTGCTGATGAAGCGAAACGTCACGCTCACCGGTGTGCCCGAGGAAGGCGCGTGTCTGATTGGGCGTCCGAGGCTCGCGCGCGGCGAGGATCGCGTGATGAAGCTGGAAATTGTGGATGTCCGTCAGCGGCGTAAGTAGTGTCGGGATAGACTACGGTTTGGATCGCGTTTTGCTGCCTTGAAAAGACATCATGGCAACGGTGACATCAGACGTGGATCGCTCCATTGGGACGGTCGTCAAAGAGCTGATGGAGAACATCTCCACGCTCTTTCGCAGCGAGATCGCACTGCTGAAGTGGGAGCTCAAAGACGCAGCAACGAAACTCGGCACCGGCGCGGCGATGTTTGCCGGTGCGGCCTTTGTCGCGCTCTTCGGATTGTCATTTCTCTTCGTCACGATTCTGCTCGTCCTCATTCGCCTCGGCATTCCGGCATGGGTCTCGGCACTGATCGTCACGGTCGTGCTGTTCGTCGTCGCCGGAGTGCTGGCGATGATCGGCAAGAAAAAATTCGCGGCGGCGGAGTTTGTGCCGAGAGAATCAGTCGAGCACATCAAGAGCGATATCGAGACGATCAAATCCGACATCGCCCGCGTTAGGAGTCGCTGAAATGGCAAGTGGCGAGAAGCAGAACATCGAGCAGGAAATCGGCCGCGCTCGGGATGGAATCGGAAGCGGAATCGATGAGCTCGACCGCAAACTGCGATCGTCACTCGATTTTCAGAGATTCGCGTCGGCCCATGCTCCGGAGCTCGTCGCTGGAGGAGCGATTGTCGGATTTCTGGTCGGCTTTGGCTTTCCCAAGCCGCTGCGGCGCATCGTCTCTCTCGGCCTGCCCCTCGCTCTCGTCGCCTACAAGGTGAAGAAGGCGCGGGGGAACGGCGCGGCGAGCTACGAAGAGGTCTAACTCAACCCCTCATCCGCCGCTTCGCGGCACCTTCTCCCGGCGGGAGAAGGCCCGTCCGCCGCCAGAGCCCTCTCCCCTCGGGAGAGGGTGGCCCGAAGGGCCGGGTGAGGGGCTTACTTCGCTCGGACGTATCTCGCTCCCGGCAGCGCCCGCAGCCACCCGCCCAGCTCGAGTTGCAGGACCGCATCCGAAATATTCGCCACGCTGCGCCCGAGTTTCGCCGCGGCGCTGTCGATGTGTATCGCCTCTTCGCGCGTGAACACCGCGAGCACTTCTCGCAGCGGCGATTCAGGCTGGGAATCCGGCTGCGCGCCCGGCATGCACAATCCGCCCGGCAGCTCCTCGAGAATGTCATTGACGTCGTGCACGAGCTTCGCGCCGTACTGAATCAACCGATGCGGACCTTCCGACGCGGCGGCGAAGATCGATCCGGGAACGCAAAAAACTTCGCGCCCCTGCTCCGCTGCCGTGCGAGCGGTGATCAACGAGCCGCTGCGGCCGGTGGCTTCGACGATGACGGTGCCGAGGGTGATGCCGGAGATCAGGCGGTTGCGGATCGGGAAATTTGCTGCGAGCGGCGGCGTCCCGGGAGGAAATTCAGTCAACAGCAGTCCGCGCTCGGCGATCGTCCGCGTGAGACGCGTGTGCGAACGCGGATAGATGACATCGATTCCGGTGCCCAGTACAGCGATCGTGGGAGAGACAGCGTCGAGCGCCGCCTGATGCGACGCGGCGTCGATGCCACGGGCGAGACCGGAGACGATCACCACGCCCGCTGAAGCAAGCTGCTGTGCGAGATGTGCAGCCGCGTTCATTCCGTATGCGGAAGCACGGCGCGATCCGACCATCGCCAGCATCGGCTTCTGCAGCAGCGACAGATCGCCGCGATAAGACAACGCGAAGGGTGGATCGACGATCTCGCGCAGCAGCGGCGGGTATTCGGAATCGACGATGGTCACCGCGGACGCGCGCAGCGATTCGACCTGCTCGCGCAATCGATCCAAACGTAACGGATTCTTTACGACCTCCGCTTGATCGGCGTCAATGGAGAGCAGACCCTGAAGGAGCTTCAGCGGAGCCTGCTGTGCTTGTGCGAGCGGCTCGAAATGCTCACGGAGAAGGCGGATCCGCACGGGGGTAATGAATGGAGTTAAGGCATACGCGATACAAACATCGCGGGACAACAGATCGCTCATGTGCTTTCGTGGGTGCTGAAGGCGCGAGCGGTTGTGCGGCTACCGGAGCGAAATTATACTTTCGCCCACGTTGACAGCCAAATTCCCCGTGCCCCCGCCCTCCAGGAGATCCCCAATGATGCGTACGTCAAATCGGCTCTTCGCGACGTTTGCGATTCTCGCAGTCGCTACCGCATGTTCGCATCATCAGGATCTGCGGAAGCCGTCGGGCCAGGACAACTTCGGTGTGCAGATGGCCAGGATGAATCTCTGGCGCGAGGCACTGTTCCGCTTTCAGCGCGCCGTGGAGATCAATCCGAGCGATGCGATGGCGCACAACAATCTCGCCGTCGCATACGAAGCGAACGGCGATTTCGAAAAGGCGCGCAAGGAATATCTCGAAGCCCTGAAGCTCGACCGCTCGAATCAGTACATCCAGAAAAACTACAGCCGGTTCGTCGAGTTCTTGTCGCGCAACAGAAAGCGACAGCAGAAGGAGACCAGGACCGCGTCGACGTCGCCGGCAGCGCCGATCGCCGCGGCCCCGCAGACGTCAGGAACCGCGGTTCCCGCCGCCGCGGATGCTTCTCAACCGGCACCGCCGCCGATCGCTCCTTCGCCTGTCACGCCACCGCCAACCACACAGACGGCCGCGCCCCCGCCGCCGGTGCCACCGCAGCCGACGCCGCCAGGAGGTGGCCGATGAAACGATTCGCACTGTTCGTTGTCGCCGCACTCGTACCGCTGTCTTCGTTCGCCGGAGTGCTGGAGGTCAAGCTCAAGCTTCCGCTCAAGCCGAAGCTGCAGATCACCGGCGATGAAAAAGTGGCCATCGCCCCATTCGTCATTGCCAACAACGGCGAGAAGAAAAATGACCGCGCGTCGAAAGTCGATGTGCAGTCGGAATTCCAACGCTACCTGAGAAAGCAGTTGGCGAAGAGCACCAAACTGAAACTGGTCGACGTTCCGGCAACGCGTCTGCCCGGAACTTCGCTCAAGGCGCTCGAGGAAAATCGAGACTACTGGAAGGAACTGGCGGCAAAAACCGGCGCTGACTATATCGTCTCCGGGATTCTCGATTTCGACATCAATGACAAGTCGGGTTACCGCACCGAGGAGTACGTCTCACCGAACGATGGGCGAACGTACTATCGGCAGGTGCTCGTGGAGACCACGGGGTTCGTCTTCGACATCGATATCGCGGTCTTCAACGGCGATACGGGCGAGAAAGTCCTCGAGGACAATTTCCGCGACTTCAAGGAATTCGACCAGCGAAATTACGATGAGATCCTGGGACTGTTCGAGAACCTGCGCTCGCTCGAGACCCAGCTCGTCGGCATCTTCGTCCCGCAGGAGACGTCCGCAAGTCGGTACGTGTTCACAGAATAGCGGGTAGCGGGTAGCGGGTTGCCGGTTGCGGGCGGGAAGCAGCATCTCCCACCCGCCACCCGCTACCCGCCACCCGCCACCCGCGTGGAGGCTCCATTGAAGCGTCTCTTCGCGCTGCTCGCAATCACGTTCGCCGCAATGCCCGCGTTTCCGTTCGGTCAGAACAAAATCGTCTACGACCGTTTCCACTGGAACATTTATCACTCCACGCATTTCGACGTGTACTTCTACGATGAGGAGAAGAGCGCGCTGCAGAAGGTCGTGGACATGGCCGAGAGCGCGTACGACACGGACTCACGCGAGCTCAATTACCAGATCACCAAGAAAATCCCTTTGAACTTCATTCCCGAGGGTGTCGGAGCGTTCGCGGAGCCGACGCGCAACCGCATGGTCGTGCCGATCGACATGACCGACGAGAAGCTGTTGCAGGTCATACAACACGAGCTGACGCACGTCTTTCAGTACGAAATCCTGTTTCAGGGAAAGCTCGGCAAAACGATCACGGCGAACCCGCCCACGTGGTTCATGGAGGGCATGGCCTCATTCTTCGGCAATGACGAGGACAGCAAGGACCGCATGGTCCTTCGCGATGCCGTGGTCAACGATCAGGTTCCTCCGATTACGCGGGCGCAGGGCGGCGGCTATTTCGCGTATCGCTTCGGACACGCTGTGTTCGCGTACATCCAGCAGAAGTATGGGTGGGAGGGCGTGCGCGATTTCATCTATGAATATCGTAATACATTAGGCAGCAACGTCGACAAGGCTCTGAAGCGCGCATTCGACGTCACCCCGGATGAATTCGACAGCCGCTTCCGCACGTGGTTGCGCAAACAGTACCTTCCGGCCCTCGTTGCCAAAGGTGAGCCTCAGGAGTACGGCGAGCCGTTCAAGATCAATCCGGATGTCGAGAGCGAAGAGATCTCGCCGGTTCCCTCTCCGTCAGGTGATCTGCTGGCGTCGTACACGACGTACAAGGAAGACGTCGACGTCGTGTTGTTCAACATTCCGGAGCGGAAGCTGCTGCGCAATCTCACCAGCGGCTACACGAGCCGTTACGAGTACGCGATCGCCCAGATGCTCACCACGGGACCGGTCATGGGCCGCGACGTCGCGTTCGCGCCGAACGGCGATCAGATTGCGTTGTTCGTGAAGAGGGAGCGCGGGCGAAATCTGTTGCTCATCAATGCGCTGAACGGGACGATCGAGCGGTCGGTGGCCCTTCCGCAGGAGCAAGAGCTCAGCCCCACGTATTCGCCCGACGGAAAGAAAATCGCCTACGCGGCGTACATCGGCGCGCAACCTGACATCTTTCTGTACGACATCGAGAGCGGCAAGACGACCAATCTCACCAACGACAAATTCTTCGACGGCGCTCCCGTTTTTTCCCCTGACGGAAAATGGCTGATCTATTCGTCAGTCGTCAACGGATACGCAAAGCTCTTCAAACTGAACATTGCCAATCCGGCGCAGCGCTATCAGCTCACGAGCGGCGAGTGGAACGACATCGACGCGTGGTTCTCGCCCGACGGCAAGCGCATCTTTTTCTCATCCGACAAGCAGACCGGGCGCAATATCGAGAAAGCTGCCGAGATTCTTCAAGCCGAAGAGCAGAGAGCGAAACCGGAGAGTCAGACTCCGAAACCCGACCTGACGAACTTCGCCGCATACAACATCTACTCGCTCAATCTCGAGAATGGCGACCTGCTCCAGTTCACCGACGTCGTCGGTGGCTGCTTCACGCCTGTCGTCTTCATCGGACAGAACAACAAAGAGCGGATGGTGTTTGCCTCGTACTACAAACGCCGCTGGCAGCTTTTCTCCACGCCGACCGACAAGCCGTTGCACGCTGCCGAGAAAACCACGCTGCCGTCAGCGCCGCTGCTGGCCGAGAGCCGGCCGACGTTCCAGCCTCCGGTTGAAGTGGCGATCGATGAAGACAAAATCGAGAAGCCGCGCGGATTCCATCTCTTCGTCGATGACGTGGAGGTCAACGCAGGCGTGACCTCGGATCAGCTTCTCGTGTCGCGTTCCTCGATCTTCATGAGTGACATGCTCGGCGACCGCCGTTTCATCGCCTCGCTCGATTCGGTGTCGTCGTTCTCGAATTTCGATTTCCTCTATTTCGATCTGCAGCACCGCACGAACTGGGGCGTCCGCTTATTCGATAACCGCTCGTTTTACATCCTGAACCAGAACGCGTCCGGCAGCCTCTTCGATCGCCATCAGCTGTATCGCGAGACGGGCGCGTTCGGAATCGTCAGTTATCCATTTGACCGCTATCACCGGATCGACAGCGGGATCGGCTTCGAGCACCGCGCCTTCAACTTGCCGTTCGTCGATCAGGCGACGGGCAATATTTTCGTGCAGAGCTACAGCGACTCCTTTCCGGTGGTGAGCACGAGCTTCAGCGGCGACAGCACGATCTTCAAGGAGTTCGGACCAGTCTCGGGGCGGCGATACGAGCTCGGGACGTCTTACGCCGCCGACATCAAACGTGGTGGAATCTTGAGCCACGATGTGACCCTCGACGCGCGCCAGTATCTGCAGCTCACGTCACGAAGTCTTCTCGCCGCACGTCTGTTCGTCGGTTACTCGCACGGCAACGTTCCCAACTTTTACTATTTCGGCGGCCTCAATACGCTTCGAGGCTACGACTTTCAGTCGATCATCGGGAATCAGGCAGCATTTGCGAATTTCGAGCTCCGCTTCCCGCTCATCGACGTGCTGGCGACGCCAATCATTCTTTTCAGACAGATCCGGGCAAATCTGTTCTTCGACATCGGCGGCGCCAAGTTCGGCGGACAGCCGTACACATTCTTCAAGAACGGCCGGCTGGTGGACGGCTTGGCTTCCGTTGGATACGGCGTTGCCTTCAACTTCCTCGGCCTGGAGCTGCACTGGGATTTCGCGAAGCGAACGGATTTGAAGCAGAGTTACGGAAAATTCCGAACGGAGTTCTGGATCGGGCAGACGTTCTAGTTTTGTGGAGCGGCCGCGGTCCTCCGCGGCCGCCGAGGACGGCGGCCCTCCACTACGCGGCGCGCGGCCGGAGCCGCCGGTCGGCGATCGTCTCGCGAAGAAACTTCAGCAGCGAGCGTTCCTCCATCGACAGCCCCACGCGCACCACAGGCTTGCCGTTGCGCCCTTTTCGCAGGAGCTCGAACGGTTTGCCGTCCATGTATTCGTCGACGACTCGTGGACAGACATAGGACTTGCGACAGACGGCTGCAGTGTTGCCGAGCTGCTCTGCGGTCGCCACCACTGCGCGCTTGATTTTGTGCTTCCGCTCCTTCTTGCTCGGCGCTTGTCCTTCCATCGCCAGAGCAATCGAGCAGAGGAGGGTCCCCGCCCACGTCCGAAAATCTTTCGCGGTGAACGTCTCGCCGATGATCGACTGAATGTATTCGTTGACATGGCGGTCTCTCACATCGCCGAAGAGCTTGTGCTGATTCTGTCGTTTGAGCGCGCGGACGATGTTCGCCACCTCAGGGTCTTCGATAGCGCGTTTGTGGGCTTTTTTCCACTTGCCGATGTAATCGAACAGCAGCACCGCTCGATTGACCTTCACGTGTTTTCCGCGGATCGTTGTTAGGCCGTAGGTCATCTCCGATCGGGCGCTCTTGTCGTTTCCGACGCGGAAGAAGCCCTGGTCGATGAGACGAACGATCGCTGCGAGCACACGATCACGATCGAGCTGTTCGCGCTTCAAATCATTGCGCACGCGCCGGCGAAGCCGCGGCAGCGCCTCACCAAATTCGACGACGTGGCGGAATTTCTCCTCCTCCCGCTGCGCCCGGAAATGCGGGTGATAGAGATATTGCGTACGCCCCTTCTTGTCGACGCCGACCGCCTGCAGCGGATAGCTGTCGCCATGCGCGATGCGCACCTCGCGCCAGGCCGGTGGGATGCGAAGGCGGCGAACGCGCGCCACTGTTTTCTCATCGTTCACCGGAGTGCCGTCGGGACGCCGGTAGGTGAAGCCTTTTTCCTTCGTCCCCTCGCGCCGAATGCCGTGGAGATCGAGATACCACCGCCGCCGAACCGTCTTCGCGGGCATGCCTTCGCCGGTTTTTTGCGAGAATGGTGCCGCGTGGTACGCGACTGGTGGCGCTCGCTCGAACGCGCTCCCGAGCCGCTGACGGAGCGGCAGTGGGGGTCGGTGATCGCGGCGACGCTGTTCGCAGCAGTCAGCCGGTTCCTCGCCCTGGCGCGCACGCCGTGGGATTGGGACGAGCTGCTGTTCATGCTCTCCCTCGACCACTTCGATGTCGCGCGGCATCGGCCGCATCCACCCGGTTTTCCGCTGTACGTCCTCTCCGCGAAGATCATTCGCAAGCTCGGATTCGGCGACTTCCACTCCCTGCAAGCCCTCAGCTTCCTCGGCGCCATCGCCATCGTGCCGGCGATGTTCTTCCTCTGCCGCGAGCTGCGGATGCGATTTTCGACGTCGCTCTGCACGGCGATGCTGCTCGCGTTTTTTCCGAACGTCTGGTTTTACGGCGGCGGCGCGTTCAGCGACGTTCCATCCATGACGCTGATCATCGTCGCGATCACGCTTCTCTTCGCCGGCTGCCGCGATGAGCGCGCGTACCTCGCCGGCACGGCGATGCTGGCGATCGCCGGCGGTTTCCGCCCCCAGAACCTGGCCGTCGGATTCCTGCCATTTGTGATTGCCAGCTTGTTTCGTAAAAAGCGGATCGTCGTGAGCGCTATGGTAATTATTACTATAGTTGTCGGCTTGAGCTACGGCTTCGCCGCATGGCTCACGGGCTGGAGCGAGTATCGCCGGGCGCTGCAGGTTCATCAGGCCTACATCATGCGCATCGATTCGTTTCTCTCGCCGATACGGCCGCCGCTCTGGCGCGTGTTCGATGACTTTTTCGTGATGCCGTACCACGCGCCGGCCATCAACGCGATCATCGGCATCCTCGCTCTCCTAGGCGTCATCCGCCTCCGGCCGTATGTTCTCGTTGCGCTCGCTGCCTTTGGCCCGCTGTGCATCTTTTCCTGGCTGATGCTCGATCGCTTCAGCGCCAGCCGCTTCTCGATCGGGTATGCGCCGCTGATTGCATTACTTGCCGCTGATGGACTCACCACAGACACACGAAGATCACAGAGACTTCTCTGGGTCCTCTGTGCCTCTGTGGTGATTTTGATGATTGCCTGGACGTGGCCGGCGCTTGCCGCAGTGCGACAAAGCATCGCCCCTCCAATCGCTGCAGTCGACTGGATTCGCAATCACGTCGATCGGCGCTCTGCGACGATCTACATCGACACCGCAATGGTTCCGTTCGGGGAGTTCTATCTGCCCGACTATCAGCTTCGTTTCGTGCGCGAGCTCCCGCCGCCGCCCGTGTGGACCCGCCGGCAACCTGGCTTCTGGGTACGCGAGCAGGAGAGCCGGTCGCCGAACGCGGAGAACTTCACGAGGCCGCACGGACGTCTATATGAGCTGGCCCGTCAGCGATATTTTGAAGTTTCTGTGCAGCCGGTTGTCGATGTCGTGAGGTTCGGCAGCGGGTGGTACTGGGAAGAGGGAGAGGGCGCGCAGGCGTGGCGTTGGATGGGATCTCACTCCGAAGCGTTGTTGCCGTCAATCTCCGGCGACGCGCGCCTCACGCTGTCACTCTACGTACCGCTCGATGCGCTCGATGCGTTGCCGAACGTCACCGTTCGCGTGAACGGCATGGTTGTCGATCGGTTTCGGGCAGGATTGAAAAACGCCCAGTGCCCAGTGCCCAGTGTCAAGTGCCCAGTGCCCAGTGCCCAGTGCCCAGTGCCAAGTGCCCAGTGCCCAGTGCCCAGTGCCCAGTGCCCAGTGCCCAGTGCCCAGTGCCCAGTGCCCAGTGCCCAGTGCCCAGTGCCCAGTGCCAAGTGCCAAGTGCCAAGTGCCCAGTGCCCAGTGCCAAGTGCCAAGTGTCAAGTGCCCAGTGCCCAGTGCCAAGTGCCCAGTGCCCAGTGCCCAGTGCCCAGTGCCCAGCGCCAAGTGCCAAGTGCCAAGTGCCGGGTGACGGACTCGGCACTTGAGGACTGAGCACTAGGCACTGGGCACTAGGCACTGGGCACTGGGCACTGGGGACTGGGCACTGCTTCTACTGCAGCTTGAACTCTACCGGCTGCGGAATCCACGTCTTCACGCGCTTGCCGTCTTTCATCGCCGGACGGAATTTCGTGCCGCGGAGCAGGCGCATCGCCTCGTCATTGAAACCGAAGCGCGCATCGCCGCGAAGGATGCGCACGTCGGTGACGTCTCCGTTCTCGGAGACCAGCACGGTCAGGATCAGCGACGTTTGCACCTTTTGGCGCATAGCCATCGGCGGATACATCAAATTCGGCCTGCTGATGACCTGCGGACGCACCTCGAGATCGTCGTAGTTGACCATGTCTCCTTCCTTCACCGTTGGAGCTGCGAGCTGGACCTGCGGCGCAGGCTGCGGCTGCAGTTGCGTCTGAGTTTGCAACGGCGAAGATTGTGTGAGCGGAGCCGGAGACTGAATCGGCTGCGCTGCTGGCTCCTGCCTTGCGGCGAGCCGCCGCTCATCGAGGGCCGCCGCCGATGGCGCGCGATCATCCAACACTGCCGCTTCTTTCTGAGAGGCCATCGACGCCGTCAGCACCGGTGGTGGCGATTGCACCCGAGCGGGTTTCTTCTGCGGCAATTGTTTGTTGAACTCCGACTGCAGCTTCGCCATCTCCTGTTGCATCTTCTCGTTCACTGCCGCCTCAAATGCTTTTTTCTGCGCGGCGGGATCAACCGGTTCTGTAGTTGCCGTTGCAGCAGGCGCGACCGGCTGAGCAGTTATTACCGCGGGCGTCGCCGGCGCAAGGCGTTTCGGTGCGGCCGCCCTGATTTGCGCTTTTTCAGCCTGCATCGGTGGCCCGATCATCCAGAAGCCCGCGCCCCCGACCGCGATTGCGAGGAGTGCCGTCGAAACGTACAACGCCATCTTGTTCCTTCGCGCTTTCGCTGCTACGAGCGGGATCGGCGGGGCCGCGAGCTCGACCTGATGCTCGAGGTACGGAATGATGTTGACCTTCGATTCCTTTTCGCGCTCGATCGCCTCTCCTTCGACTTCTTTCTTCAGCAGGCTGGTCAGATAGAAGGCGAGATTGAATGTCGTCGCCGAATACTTGCCGCTATGCGCCAGATTCGAGAGAGCTTGCTTCATGTCGCCGACCGATCCGAATCTGCGCGAGGCGTCGATAACCAATGATTTGTCGAGAATGGCGCGAATGTCGTCAGGCATCGGATCGCCCGCCGTTGTCTTCGCCGCGCGGATGGCCTGCGCGAATGCGCTCACGTGCAGCGGATCCGGCGGCTCGTTGCCGCTGATCAGCAGGAAGAGAATCGCGCCGAGGGAGTAGACCTCCGAGGCTTGCGTGGCCTCGCCGGAGTTTTGATAGTCGGGGGAAAAGTAACGGCCGATACTCCCGGCGATTTTGCTGTCCTTCAGCGACGCGATCAGCCCTTTTCCGAGCTGCTGTCCGGCGACTCGAATCTCGCCGTCGTCGCTGACCCAGATGAAGTGCGGAATCAGAGCGCCGTGCGAGAGCCGAACGCCGCCGTGTCGAAGA
>QHVY01000118.1 GCA_003223695.1 Acidobacteriota bacterium | reverse complement strand
TTCTTTGCGCTTGGAGAGCGCCTGCTTGACGTGATCCTTGCTGACTTTGCCAGCGCGCAGGAGGATCTCGTCGACTGCATCAGTGCGATCGTTGGTGCTGGCGGAGAGCACATCGCCGCCTTTGAAGTAGACGATCTTGATGATGCCGTCCTGCTCGAATCGAATCGCGCCGGTGAAGCGCTCCCGGCCAAGCTCGACGAGACGCTGGATCAGATCGATCTCGCCGATTTCGCCTTCGAAACTCATTCTCCGCCCTTCAATTTTTGTCGCGGGAGTCGCGCGTTGATTATCGCACGTGCAGTTCTTCGTACAACGTCCTGCCGACTTTGCGTCCGAGAACGTTCATCAGATCCTGCTCCGACGCTTGCTTCACTCCAGATACGCTGCCGAATCGCTCGATCAGCAAACGGCGGCGCTTCTCACCGATGCCTGGGAGATCATCGAGCTCGCTGTGCAACATTCGCTTCGATCGCCGCCGGCGATGCGACGACACTGCGAAGCGATGCGTTTCGTCGCGCACCATCTGCAGAAGCTGCAGCGCGGGTTCGTGACGATCGAGTCGAATCGGCTCTTCGCGATCGGGTACATAAATTTCTTCTTCACGTTTCGCGAGGCCGGCGATCGTGATTCCTTCGATTCCCAGTCGATTGAGCGCGGTGAGCGCGGCATTGAGCTGTCCACGTCCGCCGTCGATGAGGATCATGTCCGGCAGCGGACGATCCTCTTCCAACAGCCGGCGATAGCGCCGATCGACCGCCTCAGCCATCGATCGGAAGTCATCCGCGCCGACGACGCTGCGGATGTTGAAAACGCGATACTGGTTCTTGTCGAACTTCCCGCGATCGAGAACCACCATTCCAGCCACGGAGTCGCTTCCCTGAATGTTCGAGATGTCGAACGATTCGATGCGATTCACCTCGCCGGAGTGCCCAAGAGTTTGTGCAAGACGTCCGGCGGCGATCTGCAATCGGTCCTGCTGCGACTTGCGGAATCGCGACTCGTGCGACAGCCGCGCGTTTCGATTCGCCAGCTCGACGCGATCCACTCCCCGTCCGCGCTGCGGCACTCTCAAACTCACTTTGTAGCCGCGCTGCTGCGAAAGCCACTCGGTGAGCAGCTCCGCCTCTTCCACTTCGAACGGAAGCAGAATCTCCGGCGGAATGAAAAGATTGTCCTGGTAGTAGCGCTGCACGACTTCGCCGAGGAAGTGGCTCGGTCGGTAGTCGGCGATTTTTTCCCAAAACAGCTCTCGCCGATCGACGACGTTTCCGTCGCGAATCACGAAGAGTTGAGTGGCGATGTCGCCACCTTCTTCGTACAGGCCCCAAACGTCGACATCTTCCTGCTCCGCTGACGCCACCTGCTGCTCGGCCTGCACGCGCTCGACTGTGCGCACGAGGTCGCGATAGTACGTAGCCAGCTCGTAATTCTCCGCTTCCGCTGCGCGATACATCCGATCCGTGAGGCGGTCCTGCAATTCTTTCGATTTGCCGCTGAGAAAGAGAACGACATCGTCGACCATGTCGCGATACTCGCCGCGTGTCGTGAGTCCGACGACGCAAGGGCCGAGGCATTTGTGCATGTCGTAGTAGAGGCAGGGACGCGGGAGAGCGCTTTTGCCGTCGGTGATCTCGAGATCGCAACTGCGCAACTTGAACTGATCGGCGACGAGCTTGAGCAAACGCCGCGCGGTGCCAGCGAAAAACGGCCCGTAAAAGAGATCGCCTTTTTTGCGATCGAGGCGCCGCGTGAACACCACGCGCGGAAAATCCTCGGACATCGTCACTTTCAAGTAGGGGTATGTCTTGTCGTCGCGAAGGAGGACGTTGTAGCGCGGCTGATGGGTCTTGATGAGATTGTTCTCGAGCATCACCGCTTCGAGCTCGTTGTTCGTGGTGACGAAGTCGATGGCCTCGATTTCCTTCACCAGCGCGTTGCCGAACGGATCGCGATCGCCCTTGCCGACGACGTACGAGGCCACGCGATTGCGCAGATTCCTCGCCTTCCCAACGTAGATCACCTGCCCCTCAGCGTCTTTGTGCAGGTAGACGCCGGGGCGGTCGGGCAAATCTTTGATGCGCGCTTTCAGACGCTCGAGACGATCGGGCATGCGAGGAAACTAACGATTCTTCACTGCTTTCCATGCCGCCAGCTGAATCGCTTTCGCCTGCTCTTCGTTCATTGACTGCTTCAGCAGCGGCACGTCATAGAACTCGTTCCTGTTCGCGAGATCGCGGAAGTCGATACGAACGCCGAGCGCCGGCTTGCCGTAAATCATCGAGTAGACCGTGCAGGCGATCAGATACGAACCGAACAGATCGGGATGAGTACCGTCCCAATCGAAATCGCGTTTCCACGCCAGACCGACCGGCAGAAGGCCCACCGTCGCGCGGGCGGCTGCGGAGCGGAAGAACTTCTCGTTGCCCGGGTACCAGGTCATGAACAGCAGCGGAGTTGCACCGCTCTTGCGTACCTGTTCGGCAAACATCATTAAATATTGATGAAAGAGCTCGCCCCGCTCCATGGCCGCCCTTCCGCCGCGCTCCTGCAGGATCACATAGTCCCAATGCTCCTGCCAGATGCGCTTGAGAGCGTCGGTTCGAAACCAAAGATCCTCGAGCGACGCGCCGCTTTGGGTCACCGAGTCGACGAGGAGCGGTCGGGGCTCATGAGCGCCGATCGCGGAGGTCATCCGCGGCATCTCGTTGAAGTACGTGAGACTGTTTCCGACGAAGAGGACTGCGATATGTGCTCGATCGCGCGGCACGCGGCTCTCGCTGTTCGTGACGTATTCGTTTTGTCGGGCCGACGCGCAGGAGTGCTCTTTGTAGCCTCGAAGCTTTGCCGCGGCCGGCGAGACCCACTCCTCATTTGCGCGCGCTTCGGGACAGCCTTTGTAATGAAACGTGCGGCTTGCCGGATCGAGAGCGACGCGCAGCGGAACGAGCTCGCGATACGTGACCATCGCATCGTTTCCGGAGACGATCTGAATGTGCGGAGCGAGCGCAAAGAGGAGGAGGAGGATCATCGCAGCTTATCCAAAAATAGCGCGACAGCTTCACGGAATTCATCCGTCCATTCGTGGCCGCCATCGAAAACGCAGACTTGGGCGTCTTTCAAAAACCTCAAGTCTTTCTTGAGCTTTTCCTCAGTGTACCAGTCGTCGTGGCGGCCTCTTCCGATCAAGACGGCCGGGATGTTCGAGGTGACGTCCGGAGGAACATCGGCCGCGAGAACGATGAGCCCGGCTGCTCTGCCGAAATCACTCGCCGCGCGGTAAGCCATCGCGCCGCCTTGTGAGTAGCCTTCGAAAACAACAGTCTGCGGCTCGTGGAACCATTCGACGACATTGCGGACATAGGCAATGTTGTCTGCGATGGCCAGCTCGCGGTCGAGCTTTGTCATCCAGCTCGCAACCACCTGCTGCGTGCGCGCAGTATAAAAAGGATGCAGCGCCTGGACCGAAGCGACGGTCCAATTGTCGATTCCGCGAATCTTCAGCAGCTCATCGAGGTGCACTTCAGCGGTTTCGGCGTAACCGTGAAAACCAACAAGGAGACGCTGTGGCGGACCTTCGCGGACGAGAAATCGGCCGTGCACCGTGGCTGCGATCGTGTGGGTCTGGAAATCCATCGTGGCGAACGGTATCGCATGTAGGGCACGGCTGCGCCGTGCCGAACCCACATGGCTCGCGGCGCGACGAAGTTCGGCACGGCGCGGCCGTGCCCTACGCCGCGGGGGCGGCATGCGACAATGCCCGCTCGTGGCGCGCGTCGCACTGGTGGTCCCCTGCTACAACGAAGCGGAACGTCTCGACGCCACGGCTTTTCGCCATTTTCGGCTGCCGGATGACGAGATCGAATTTCTCTTCGTCAACGACGGCAGCACGGATACCACATCAGAGGTCCTGGCGACCACCGGCGCGCGAATTGTCAACCTCGAAAAAAACAGCGGAAAGGCTGAAGCCGTGCGTCGCGGAATCCTCGCGGCGCTCGATCGCTCGCCCGGCTTCGTTGGATTCTGGGACGCCGACCTGGCCACGCCGCTCTCCGAGCTCCCCGGTTTCATGGAGATCATGGGAAGCCGCCCGGAGATCGACATCGTCTTCGGAGCGCGCGTCCGCCTCCTCGGCCGCGAAATCAGCCGTCGGCCGTCGCGCCACTACGTTGGCCGCGTCGGCGCCACACTCATCTCCTCGAGCCTCGGGCTCGCGGTTTACGACACGCAGTGCGGTGCCAAGCTGTTCCGTGTCAGCGATACCGTTCGCGAAGTATTCAGCACACCATTTTTGTCTCGCTGGATTTTTGACGTGGAGATCATTGCCCGATTCGTGCAGCTCTGGGGACGCGATCGCGTGGCACGCGCTCTGTACGAATACCCCGTCACGCAATGGCACGATGTGAAAGGCTCGAAAGTGAAATCGCGCGACTTCATTCGCGCTCTCAGCGATCTCTGGAAGATTCATCGCGCGTACAATTCACGAAGATGACGACGGTCAACCTCCAGGACGAAACCGGACTCTCAGCGTTGGCCCGAGGACTCGTGGGATCGGAGATTCTGAAGGTGGCGAGCGAGATCCGCGCGCTCACCGAGAAGGGTCTCGAGATCTGCAATCTGACCGTCGGCGATTTCTCACCGCGCGAATTTCGAATTCCGGAAAAACTGGAACAACTGATCACCGAGGCGTTGGCGGCAGGAGAGACGAATTATCCGCCGTCCGACGGCGTCAAAGAGCTGCGGCAAGCGGTGGTCCGATTTTTTCAGCAGTCGTTCGGCCTGACAGTGCCGATCGAATCGGTGCTGATCGCCGGCGGCGCGCGTCCGCTTGTCTTCGCGACGTACGCGGCGATTGTCGATCCCGGCGACAAAGTGATCTATCCAATTCCGTCGTGGAACAACAACCACTACACGTATCTCGCCGGCGGCGTGCCGGTGGAGATCGTCGTGACACCGGAAACGAATTTTCTTCCGACCGCTGAGCAGATCCGGCCACTCGTGCGCGATGCGCGAATGATCTGCATCAACACGCCTGTGAATCCAACGGGGACAGTGATGTCCCGCGATGAAGTGGCGGCGATCGCGCAGCTCGTCGTCGACGAGAACAACCGCCGTTTCGCCCGCGGCGAGCGTCCGCTGTTTCTGATGTGGGATCAGATCTACTGGATGCTCACCTTCGGCGGCAAGCGCCACTACACGCCGGCAGAACTCGTACCAGAGTCGGCGCGCTGGACGATTTTCATCGACGGCATCTCGAAAGCGTTCGCCGCGACCGGGCTGCGCGTCGGCTGGAGCGTCGCGCCGGCGCACATTACTGCGCGCATGCGCGACATTCTCGGCCACGTGGGCGCCTGGGCCCCTCGCGCCGAGCAAGTCGCCGTCGCCCGATTCCTCGGCATGCGCGAGGACATTGATCGCTATCACCAACACATGATTCGCGAGCTGCAACTGCGGCTCGATTTGCTCCACGACGGATTCGAGCAGATGCGCCGCGACGGATTGCCCGTACGCGCGATCGCGCCGCAGGGCGCGATTTATCTGTCCGCGCAATTTCAGCTGACGGGGCACACGAACGAAGAGATTCGCAAGCTGCTGCTCGACCGCGCAGGCTTCGCGGTCGTACCATTTCAGGCATTCGGTCTGAAAAAAGAGGATGGATGGTTCCGGCTCAGCGCCGGCGCCGTGTCGCCTGACGAAATCCAGGCCGGATTGCGTCGCGTGCGTGCGGCGCTGGAGGCGTTATGAAGCGAGCCGTCGTTGCCGTCGTCGTTCTTGCCGGCGCATTTCTTGGTTATCGCCACTACGACAAGTCGTACTCGCCCGTTCAGCACTACAAGAAATTCGCAGAGCAGATTCTGCACCGGCAATACGATGCTGCGTCCGAATTGACCCATGGCATCGCGGCGAAGGACCTCGAGAAGCAAGGCAGTCAGGAAAAGATCGGCGCCGGACCGCCGATGTTTCAGACGCTTTTTCCATCTCGATTCGCGATTGAATCGACCGAGGCATCTGCAGACGGCCTAACGATCCACGCGGTGCAAACCGTGCTGCTCAACCCGCCCGGCGTCGAGTCTGCCGTTCGGCCGGCGATGTACGCGAAGCTGAATCAGGTGGTCTCGCTAAAGATCGATGGACTCGCTTAGCGCGCGATGAATCTCGCTTCCGCGCTCGACAAATATGGTTTGCTCCTTCTACAAGACAAAAAACTACCGAGCGCTGTGGGAATCATTACCGGCGAGAAAATCTCCGGATCGTGGTGGTCGCATCCGCGTGCGAACGAGATTTTTCGCAAGCTGCAGGCGTTCGACGTCGTCCTCACTGTCAAGCTAATCGCCGGAAAAGTGACGTTCGTTCATAAACGTCTGCAGCCCTCCGTTGCCGCCGTCGGGCGGGCGCGCGAGCCGTGGCAAATGCGCGGTCTCTCCCCTGCCGCGCGGCGGCTTCTCGCGCGCGTCGATCGCGACGGCAGCGTAAGCGCGACTGGCGCGGCGTCAAAAGAGCTGCAGGAGCGACTACTGGTCAATGCGCACGAGGAACACACCGAATCGGGACGGCACGAAACAGTGCTGGAAGCTTGGCCGAAGAGCAAGCTGACGCCTGAAGCAGGACGCCATCAGATCGAGAAAGCAGCGACGGCAATCGGCGTGGAGCTGCACGATCTGCCGTGGAATCGCTTTGCCGTTACTTGATCATTTTCACCGCAAACGGCCCGGCTCCTTCTTCGAAAAACTCGAGATCGGATTCAGCCGAGGCAGCAGTCGTGTGCTTGATGCTGGCGCGTTCTTGCAGGAATGAGCCCGGGCCGAGCCTTTGCTCCCCGCTTCCGTTGTTGTACAGCATCGTGCCGGAAATCACGACGGCCCTGATGTCGTGTGGGTGCGTGTGCCACTCGACCTTTGTACCCTTTTTGAAACGCGTGATGGCGCCATAGGGGCCCTTCGCCGGATCGCCCCAGAGCGTCATTTTCGAGATGCCCGGCATCACTTCCAGAAACCTCATCTGATCCGCTGAAACGACCATGTCTTTCGGCGCGGCCTTCTTGGACACGGGGGCGGCAGCGAGGGCGAAGAAGATGAACAGACCGAGAACCAGGATATTGGCGATTCTGCCGAATAGCTTCATTGCATACTCCTTTCAACCGCTGCTGAAACTTATGTCATTGGAGTGCGCGAGGCCAGGCTCACACGAGAATCGTGATGTCTTTGCTCGGGAATTCGGTGGAACCGCTTCCGCGGTAGGATAACTGCGACCTGGAGGTGAACCATCCGCCGCGCTCTCGCCTCGAGTCTGGCCGGTCTGATTCTTCTCGCGATCCCCGCGTTTGCCGAAGATGATCGTGTCAAACAAGAACTGCAAAGGTTCGCAGGGAAATGGGTGCAAGTCTCTCTGGAGGCCGATGGGAACACTCGGGAAAACGGAAACAACGCTCCCGGCGTGACGATCGCCGGAGAACTTTGGATCGAAACATCGCCCGCCGGTGAGGTCGCCACGAGGTTCAAGATCGAACCAACGAAAGAACCGAAGCAAATCGATCGGATGGTGGGTTTCGGCAGGCAGTCGCTGATGCTGCCAGGAATCTACAGGCTGGAAGACGGCACTCTCACGATCAGCATGCCGGTTCCGCTCAGCGGGAAGCTGAGCCAAAAACGACCGTCCACGTTCGCCACGAAACCTGGCGATCCATTTGGCGTGTTCGTTTACAAGCGGATCGGCGCCGCGGAGGAGCTTCAGCCGCCCGCGTGGCAAACCGACTGGAAGACCGCGTTCACATCGGCCAGAGGTCAGAACCGGCTCGTTTTCGTCGATTACTTTGCCACTTGGTGCAAACCATGTCACGACATGGAAGACATGGTGTTCGTCCTGCCAAGCGTTCGCGAACGGCTTGCCGACTTCGTTCTTCTGCGCGTTGATGTGGACAAGAACAACATCGCCCGCGCGCAGCACGTGGATGCATTTCCGACGTTCATCGTGTATGACGCAGGCGAGCGTGAGCGCTTCCGAATTCTTGGCGAACGGGCTCCTCTGATTTTCCGGAAGGCGATGGACGATATCCGCTCCGTCGCCTCGAAATTCGTAAATGCTTCCGATCTCTTCGATCAGAAGAAAGATCTCGAAGCTGAATTCCTCGTCGGGAATACCTACAGTCACCTCGGCATGGGCGACCAGGCGCGCGAGGCGTACGCTCGCGCTCACAAACTTTCCGAAGCGCGAGATGAAAAAGGCTCTGCCCAGCTCGCGGACGCGCTCTCCGCGTTCACGTTTGCGCGCGAGGGGAATCCCGGACGGGCGATCAAGCTGCTGCAAAAGCTCGCGGCCGCGCCCGCAGATCGCGATACCGAGGCATTGATCTGGCTGACGATGGGGAATGTGCAGCGTCTGGCTAACGACCCGAAGGCCGCGCTGGAAGCCTATCAACGCGCGCAGTCGCTCGCGAAGCCCGAGAGCACAGCCTACAAAGAAGCCGCCGCGGCGATGGCCTCGCTGCAGTAGCTAAACGAAAATCCGGATCTCTTTCAGCTCGCGCAGGCGGTCCCGAATCTCGGCGGCCTTCTCGAAATCGAGATTCTTCGCTGCTTCCTTCATCTCTTTCGTCAGGCGGCTGATCGCCTTGTCGAGATCCTCGTCGGCGACCATGTCGAGTTTGCGCGTACCGACCGGTCCGGCGATGTCGAGGTAGTCGAGATTCGACATTTTCACGAGATCGCTGTCGACTGCTTTGATGATTGTTGCTGGCTCGATGCCATGCTCCTCGTTGTACGTCTGCTGGATCGCGCGACGGCGATTGGTCTCGTCGATCGCTAGCCGCAATGAGTCGGTGATCACATCGGCATAGAGAACCGCGACGCCGTTCACATTGCGCGCTGCGCGGCCGATCGTCTGAATCAGCGAGGTCTGCGAGCGAAGGAATCCCTCCTTGTCCGCATCCAGGACGGCGACACACGAGCACTCGGGGATGTCGAGGCCTTCGCGCAAGAGATTGATGCCGACAAGCACATCGAAGATGCCCGTTCGGAAGTCGCGAAGGATGGCGATGCGCTCGAGCGTATCGATGTCGGAGTGGAGGTAATTGACCTTGATCCCCAGCTCCATCAGATAGCGCGTCAGATCCTCGGACATCCGCTTGGTCAACGTGGTGACCATCACCCGTTCGCTTTTCGCCACGCGTTCTTTGATCACGCCGATGAGATCGTCGACCTGACCTTTGACCGGCTTGATGATGATCTGCGGGTCAACGAGTCCCGTCGGCCGAATCACCTGCTCCACATACAGCCCACCGGTTTTCTGCAGCTCGTACGGGCCGGGAGTGGCGGAGACATAGACGATCTGAGTCAGCCTCGATTCGAACTCATCGAAGGAGAGAGGCCGATTGTCGATTGCGCTAGGCAGCCGGAATCCGTATTCGACGAGCGTCTGTTTGCGCGAGCGATCGCCTCCCCACATGCCACGAACCTGCGGGACGGTCTGGTGTGATTCATCGATCACCATCAGAAAATCTTCTGGGAAGTAGTCGATGAGCGTCGGCGGAGGCTCACCCGGAGCGCGGCCGGTGAGGTGGCGGCTGTAGTTCTCGATACCGTTGCAGTAGCCCAGCTCGGCCATCATCTCGAGGTCGAACAGCGTCCGTTGGGAAAGCCGCTGCGCCTCGAGCAACCGCTCCTGCGCGCGCAATTCGGAGACGCGCTCATCGAGCTCTTTGCGGATGTTCTCCATCGCTTCCATCAGCCGTTGTCGCGGCGTGACGTAGTGCGTGCGGGGGTAGACGGCGACGCGATCGAAATCGCCGCTGATGCGGCCGGTCACTGGATCGATGCGAGAGATCTTGTCGATTTCGTCTCCGAAGAACTCGATGCGCACGGCGTCGTCTTCATACGCCGGCCAAAGCTCCACGACGTCGCCGCGGACGCGGAACGTGCCGCGCGCGAGATCGTACGGCGTCCGCTCGTACTGCATCTCGGTGAGCCTGCGCAGATATTGAATGATCGGTTTTTCGATCCCGCGTTCGAAAAAGAGCAGCATTCCGAAGTAGAGATCGGGATCGCCGATGCCATAGATGCACGAGACCGAGGCGACGATGATGACGTCGCGGCGTTCGAAGAGCGAGCGGGTGGCGCTCATCCGGAGCTTGTCGAGCTCATCGTTGATGGTGGATTCTTTTTCGATGTAAACGTCGGCGGCGGGCACGTAGGCTTCCGGTCCTGATAGAGCTGCGCGGCGAGGGTCTTGTTGTGACTGAGAACGAGCGTCGGCCGGTTGATCTGTTCGACGAGCTTCGCGACGGTGAAGGTCTTTCCCGAGCCTGTGACGCCGAGCAGAACCTGATCGCGATTACCGGAACGGACGGACTCCACCAGCTGCGCGATCGCCTGCGGCTGATCGCCTTGAGGCTCGAAGGGAGAGACGAGTTTGAAATCCATGGTCATTGATGTGTGGCGGCCGGCCCTTTGGCCGGCCCTGTGCCGGCTGGAGAGCCGGCACCCACACTGTTGATCGCGTGAATCTCCTTTGTTAACTGCTCGGTCTCGGCGGAAGTTACGCGGCTATCGGAGGTGACTTCGCGCAGCGTCCGGAGCAGTGGCTGCAGGCGATCGATCGGCAGCCGATTCTGGCGAACGGAGGTGCGCATCGTTTTCATTTCCCGGTCGAACGCCGCCCTTTGCGCGGGCTGAACGTCTTTCGTGAAAATCTTATCGATCTCGCTCTGCATCGAGCCAAACATCAAGTCGAGTAACTCTCCCATCCCGCCC
>QHVY01000117.1 GCA_003223695.1 Acidobacteriota bacterium | reverse complement strand
AGCAGGTCCGCGGTGGCGTGGGCATTTTCGCGGGACGCGCTCCCTACGTGTGGATCTCGAACGCTTACGGCGGAACCGGCGTGTTCAGCGTCGCTCTGGCGTGCGTGCTATCGGCTGGCTGCACGCCACCGGCGTTCAATGCCGATCCGAATTCACAGCCGAAAGGCGTCGGTTCGGCGGGATCGCTTTCCGTCGATATGGTCGATCCGAACTTCAAGTTCCCGCGCGTGCTTCGCGGCACGCTCGGCTACGACCGCGATCTGATCTGGGGCATCCGCGGAACAGTCGAAGGCCTGTACTCCAAGACACAGGAAGACATCTACTACACGAACGTCAACCGCGTGCAGACCGGTACCAGCGCGCTCGATGGACGTCCGACGTACTCGCTCGTGAGCAAACAGATCTTCGACGCAACGTTCCTGACGAACACCAGCAAAGGTCACGAATTCACGCAGACGCTGCAATTGGTTCGTCCGTTCACGCACGGCCTGACGATGAGCGCCTCGTACGCGCATCAGAACGCGCAGTCCGCGTTCGAAGGCACGTCCAGCCGCGCGATTTCCAACTGGCGCTTCGAGCACACGAAGGGTGACATCTTCACCCCCACGGTCGGCAATTCGGTGTTCCTGCAGAAGCATCGCGCCAATGCCGCGATCACTTACGACCTGCCAATGGGACCGGTCAACCATACGTTCGGTCTCTACTGGAATGCACAGTCCGGCCGGCCGTACTCGCTGTTGTTCGGCACGGATATCAACAAAGACCAATACGCGACGAACGACCTGCTGTTCATCCCCGGCGGCGCGGACAAGATGATCCTCTGCCCATCGCAGACGCCGACATCGACCGTTCCGACGGCGGCCGCACCATGCGGCACGGGCCGCACACCGCTCGACGCAAACATTTTCTCCAGCTTCGTGTCATCGGCTGGGCTCAATCCGAATCAGGCGAGAACCATCGGCAAGTACGAGTCGTTCGAGCCGTGGTCGCGCGATCTCGACTTCCACTACGCGCTTGCTCTGCCTATTCACACGGTACGTACGGAGATCGACGCCGACGTCCTTAATCTGCTGCACCTGTTCAATAAGGACTCGGGCAACGTCTACTTCGTCTCCAACCAGAACACGAGTCCTGTGACTTACCTGGGCAACGATCCAAGTGGAAAGCCGGTCTATCGCGAAGCATCGACGACACTGAATTCCGACGGCACGCGCAACTTCGGTTCGCTCACGCCGGGACGTCAGTTCAGCATCGCCGATCTTCGCTCGCGGTGGCAGGCACGCCTCGGATTGCGTATCAGCTTCTGATTTGTCGAATCATCGTTCTTCAAGGGCCACCTTCGCGGTGGCCCTTTTCTTTCTCCTTCTTGCGCTGCCGCTCGGGGCCGCCGCCGCGCGACCCGATCTGATCCTAATCATCTCCATCGATCAATTTCGTTATGAATATTTAGAACGATTCGCACCGTGGTTCTCCATAGGCGGATTCAATCGCTTTCTGAAGTCGGGAGCGGATTTCACCAACGCGTACTATCCATACGCGAACACGTTCACTGGCCCGGGGCACGCGTCGATCGGCAGTGGACGCATGCCGGCGGAGAACGGAATCGTGGCGAACACGTGGTTCGAGCGGACAACCGGCACTCCTCGATATTGCGTCAAAGACGATCGCGTCACCGGCGGCATGTCGCCTGTCGCCCTCGCGGAGGATTCGCTCGGCGATCGGCTAAAAGAAAAATACCCGCGGTCGCGCGTGATCGCCGTGTCGATCAAGGATCGCGCGGCGATTCTGATGGGCGGGCGGAAGGCGGACGCCGCGTACTGGTTCGCTGGAAACGGTTTCGTCTCCTCCAGCTATTACAGATTCAACTCCTCGCTGTTCGCCTTCAACTCCACGATTGCCGGTTACATCCCCGCCTCGGGTACCTGGTCGCTCTCCCTTCCGCAAGATGCGATCGCCAAGGTCACATTCGATCCCCCCGCAGCGTGGCCATTCAAGAATTCGCGATACGGCACGCATTTCGATCACATCATCCCGAACGTCGAGGCATTGACATACACACCCTTCGCGAACGACATGCTTCTCGACTTCGCAATGCGCATCATCGAAACGGAATCTCTCGGCACGCGCGGCACCCCTGATCTGCTCTTCGTCGGAGTCTCGACTCCTGACTACATCGGCCACTACTACGGTCCCGATTCGATGGAAGTCGCCGACGATGTCGTGAGGCTCGATCGCTCGCTGGAAAAATTTGTAAATAGCCTCGATGCAAAATTCCACGACCGGTTGCTCGTTGCTCTCACATCGGATCACGGTGTGCAATCGAATCCGGACATCGCCAAGCTGCGCGATCCGAAGATCGATGCCGGCCGCGTTGACTTCCATACTCCGGCGTCGCGGATTCCAATCGAACGAGCGGTTGCTCAGCGCCTCGATGTCGCGTTCGACCCCGCGCAATCGTTCGTCGCCTTCTTCGAAGAGCCGGCGCTCTACATCAATTGGAAGCACGTCGCGGAGCTGAAGCTCGACGGCGAACGCGTCAAGCGCGCGCTTCGAGACGTCGTCGCGCAAATGCCCGGCGTGCGCGCGGTCTACACCAACAGCGAGCTGATGGCGGTGAATCCAAATCCCACGGAGCTCGAGCGGGCCGTGCGCGCATCATTTCGCGCCGACCGCAGCGGAGACATCATCATCGAGTTGAAGAAGAACTGGATCTGGAGCTACGGCAACGCGAATACTACACACGGCCAGCCGCTGCCCGACGATCAACACGTACCGCTGTTGTTCTGGGGAAGCGGCATTACGGCGGGACGATACGACGATCGCGTCGCGCCCACCGACATCGCCCGCACCACCGCCGCACTCCTCGGCTTTCGCGCAGGCGGGGATCAGTCCGTTGCGCTTCCGTGCACCGATCAGCGCGCCGTCGTGCTCGCAATCGCACTGGCGGAGCTTCCCGATCAGAATCCACGCATCGACAAGATCGAGGTCAACGGCGACAAGGCGACCGTCCGTCTCTGGATCGGAGAGGTTCCCAAACCACAGCCGGGCGTCGCATCGCTCTCCTGCGGAACGGGATACACGTTCACGATGCAGCGTGTGAACGGCGAGTGGCGCATCATCAATCGCGGCGTGGCGATGTGCTGACCTCGTACACACGAACGTAACGCGATCGCATGATTTCCCGGAAGCCGGCGACGGGACCATCGAACGTGAGCCTCGCGGCGATGGACCTCCCGTAGCGGCGAGGATCGACTCCAGCAACGCGCGCCCGTGCGGCGATCGAATCGAGCTCCGGCGCGACCATCACGTACCGCACGCCATGTGAGGCAAGAAACCGTTGCGCCTCAGCCGGATCCTCGAGGAAAAAGAATCGCAGACCTTCGGCAAATTCGGATTGGCCGACGGAAAGCATCGGCCCGATCACCACCGGCTTCTTCGCGATCCAGACGATCCAATGTCCGAACGACCAAGGCGCGAGCACCGCTGCCGGCGGCGCGGCGCGCAGCTTCTCGCAGATGCGATCCATCGCGTAGTCGTGCAGGGCATTCGGTCGCAGATAAAAATTGAATCCTTCCAGCGACGGCAGCGGCACGTACGCTGGGAGAATCGGCAGCAGTGAGACAGCCACGATCGCCGGTTTGATCTGATCGAGAGCGATTCCCGCGAATGCCGCCAGCGCGACGCCTGCATCGAAACTGAATCGGGAGTGAAGAAAGGCAAGCGTCAACGTGATCGCCAGCCATGGCGCGATGAAGGGCAGGTCGCGCGCGCGTTCCCGTTTGAGCTGCCACGGAATGACGACAATCGCGAGCAGCGGCAACAAACCGAATCGAATGAGCATCGGCCACAAATCAAAATGACCGAAAAGCCGCAGCAGCGGCTGCGCCTCCGCCACCATCGCCAGAATCGGAGCGTCGCCAGCGGCGTACGCGGCACCGGCGAGAAATGGCCTAACACAAATCGGAGCCAGCACTACCACTGCCAGCGCATCGACAACGGCTAGAGTGCGCAACCCAGCAACCCAACAACCCAGCAACCCGGCTCCCGTCAGCGCAGCGACATGCAGCCACGACAATCCCTCGAACGTCGCGCCGCGCCACGGGCTGGCGATGACAAACGGCAAAATGATCAGGGCGGAGGTCGTCGCGCCGATTCCGAATGCGCGCGCGGCGAGCGGTCGTCGAATGCAGAGGACTACCGCCGTCGCGATTGCCACCTGCACGATCGCGCCGGTCCATCCGAGGGTCCCGCAGGTGAGACCAGCGGTGATGAGGGCGACATTCTCCCGCGCGATTCCGACCAGCGAGATCAGCAGGCACAACGTAAAAAATGGATCGTGATCGAGATTGCCGAGGAGCGTGTAACGGACGACGGCCGGGAGGATCGCCGCGACGACGACCGCCGCGAGCGCCGCACGCCGGCTGCGCAGCGAATGCACGAGCATGAATAGCGCGACCAGTTGAAGTGCCCCGAGGAACGGCGGAAGAAATGCGCCGATGATTTCCAGTGCGTGATCAGAGCGGAACGGCAACGCGAGTGTCGCCAGCAATCCATCGAAGAGAGGCGGCCAACTGATCACCCCTCCCGCCGGATAATTGATCATCGGGTCGAAGCTCGGCACCCACGGCCAGTGCTGCAGCGTCATCGCCGCGCGGCGCAAGTGATAGTAGCCATCGGGGCCATCGAGATAGACGTGCCCGCCGGAAAATACGCGCGGCCAGACGCTCAGTCGAAGGGCGAAGCCGAGGACAATGACGGCGATGAGCACACGCCTCGCCCCTCGGCCGCCGAGATGCATGCAGCCATCGTAGCGGATGTATCGAATGGTGGCCGGCTCTCAGCCGGCCGGCGGGCTAAGAGCCCGCCACCACACTGCCGACCACATCGTACGGATGCGCATCGCTGATCTCGACGCGAGCGAACGCGGGAAGCTGGCTTGGCAGAAGATCGATGCCGTCATTGATCAGCAGCCGGCCGTCGATTTCCGGTGCTTGTGATCGCGTCGAATGTCTGACCGAGCTTCGTCTCGTTGCGCGCACGCGAGATCTGCTGTTGCAGTTCCATCAATTTCGCGCGTCGCCGTTCGGCTGTCTTGCGTGTCGGCGTGTCCTTCATCTTCGAGGCCGGTGTGAACTCCTCCGGTGAGTAGACGAACGCGCCCATCTGATCGAATTGCGCCCAATCGACGAATTCGTATAGCTCGCCGAAATCCTTCGGGGTCTCGCCGGGATGGCCGGTGATGAACGTCGTGCGCAGTGAAATGTCAGGCACGAGATCGCGCATGCGCGTCACGATCTCGCGATATTCGGCGGGCGATCCCGGACGTCGCATTTTCGAAAGGACATTCGCAGAAACGTGCTGCAGCGGAATGTCGCAGTAGGACACGAAGCGCTTTTCGCGTCCCATCAGCTCGAATAGCGACCAGTCGAGTGAGCCGGGATACGCATAGAGGAAGCGAATCCATTGAAAGTCCGTGTCATCGAGGAGAGCCTGCACGAGCTGTGTTAGGCCGTGATTGAGACCGAGGTCGGCGCCGTAGCGGGTGGTGTCCTGGGCGACGAGACACAGCTCCTTCACTCCCTGCCGCTGCAGCGACTGTGCTTCGCGCACGAGAGACTCGACTGCGCGAGAGCGGAATTTGCCTCGCATCTGCGGAATCGCGCAGAACGTGCACGGATTCGAGCAGCCCTCCGAGACTTTCAAATACGCGTGGGCAGTGCCTTGCGCGAGAACACGCGGAAGATCTTCGTACAGACGCACCGACATCTTGCGCTTCACGGGAGCAGCATCGACATCTCCTGTGACCGCTTGCGTGATCGCCTCGAGATGATCGAGGCCGACGAATGCATCGATCTCCGGAATCGATTGCTGCAGATCGCCGCGGTACTTCTGCACCATGCATCCGGTGACGATCAGCCGCTCGATGCCTTTGCCCTTGCGCTCTGCGACCTCGAGTATCGTGTCGATCGACTCCTGCTTCGCCGCGTCGATGAACCCGCAGGTGTTGACGATGACGACGTCGGCCTGTTCGAGGTCATTCGTGATTGCCACCTCGGACTGCTCGCGCAGCTGTCCCAGCATGATCTCGGCATCGACGAGATTCTTCGGGCAGCCAAGGGAAATCATTCCCACGCGTTTGGTCATGGACGAAACACCTCAACGCCTCTGCCGTAGTTCAATATTGCGTGCTGCGAAAGATTTGGACAGCGTTTTGGAAAATCGGTGCTTTCATGGTGCTCTGGGCGGTCCTTTACGCGCCGTTGCTAGTGCCGTTTGTCCGGCTCGGACAGCTTTACATCGAGCTCACTGGAACGGCCACCATCCTCCTCGCAGCGTGGATCATGCGCGCGCGGCTCGGCTTTCATCGTCAACACATGGGGCGCGATCTCGCCTGCGGTTTTGTCCTCGGCACGAGCATGATGGCTGGCTGCGTCGCGTTCATGCTCGCCGCGGGGTTCGCGCGATTTCAATCGATCGCTCTAATGGCTCCGGCGCTCGCGCTTAGTGCCCTCGCCATGCTTGCGAATAGCGTGACGCAGGAAGTTCTCTTCCGAGGATATGTTCAGCAGACGCTGGAGACGCAATTTGGAAGCGCGGCGTCCGTCGTTCTCTCATCGATGTTCTTTGCGCTCCTGCACGTCGGCGCGCTCAAATCGCTTCTTCCGGCCGTCAATTTGTTTCTCGCGGGTCTACTCCTCGGCCTCGCGTATGCGGTCACTCACAATCTCTGGCTGCCGATCGCCATTCACTTCGGGTGGAATTTTCTTCAGGGTCCGGTGCTGGGACTCGTTGTCAGCGGCAACAAACTATGGGCCAGCCGTCCAGCGGTCGTGCTCCGCGGGCCGGAAATTCTGACCGGGGGACGGTTCGGTATTGAAGGAGGGATCGCCGCCTCGATTGTCACACTGGCAGGAATCGCCGCGATCTACTCGGTCCGCCAGATCGCGCCCGCCGCTCCGGAAAACGTCACGTGATCGAAAAGCCCGACATTCATGAGCGAGCTGTCAAGCAGGAGCTGCTCGTCGTCGCGATTCGCCGGTTTGAGAATCATCTCCAGCCCTCTCGTGACATTTTCGACGGTCCGGTTGTGCAGTTTAATGATCGTGTCTGAGACCGGTTTTTCGGGATTGACCTCGTGGGTTGCGACGAGCGCCTCGCCGCGAAGGATGTACACGCGGAATTTCTTCGCGCGCAGCCACTCGAGTGCGGCGACAAGCGTGATGATGTGCCAGTTGCGATGCTTTCGATAAAGCTTGGCGATGTTGCGATTCCGTTCGCCGGCGGGCTTGAACACGTTCGGCTGAATCTCCCAGATCAACGCCAGCGCGCGCTCGCCGTCGAGCGTGCCTGTCGTCTCGCCGACTGAACCGGGAAGGGTGTGTTGCTGGCCGGCGGCCTGGCCGATGGCGATCGCCTCCTGCAGATCGAGCGGAATTAGATCGAATGAGATCGTTCCCTCGCGCCCGCTGGAGTGGGCGTTGCGGCTCTGCATCAGAATTCCCTCCGGAACCGGCTGATCGTCGGCCACTCCTTTCGGATCGATCGGCCCGAGGGGAAGCGCCAGTCCCGAGGCCCGTCCTTCGAGCGCGCGCGGACGATAGAAGCTCGCCGTCGGTTGACCCTCACGCCAGCGCGGGTGATTGCGCGTCAGATAACGCTCGACGACTCGCTTGCGGACGGTCTGACAATGCTCCGGACGCAGATTCGCCGGAGAGTCGACCGTCTCCGCGATCTCGCCGAACACTTCGAGCGCGTCCTCGCCCATCGAGACATAAAGGTCGTATATCGCGTTCTTGGTGTCGGCAGGAACTCCGAAGATGTCGAAGACCCGTTCAATGTGTGCGGGAAACGCCATAAGAGGGCCTGGTGCCGAGTGCCTAGTGCCAAGTCCCGACCGCCCATTCTTGACACTCGGCACTGGGCACTCGGCACTTTACGCCGCTAGCCGCTCCCGTGCCTGATCGAGCAAGCGCTGCACGTCGGCGACCGAGGTGATCTCGGCAAGCCCGTTGCGGATATCTTTTCCATGCGCAATGCCTTTGGAGAACCAGCCGATCACCGTCCGTGCTTTGTGAAGCTTCCATTTGTCCGGCTGCGGCGCACGGTCAATTTTCTCGAGATACCGCTGCATCGCATCGATGCGGCGCTCGAGCTCATCCGGCTTTTCATTGCCTAACACGATGTCGCGAAAGATGAATGGATTGTGCAGCGCCGCCCGGCCGATCATCACGCCGTCGACGCCGGTCTGTTCGAACATGCGGCGCGCGTCGGCGGGATTTTTCACATCGCCATTGCCCCACACCGGAATACGAAGCTCGCGCTTCACCTGCGCGATGTAGCTCCAGTCGCTCGCGCCGGTGTACGCCTCGTTTCTTGTGCGCCCGTGAATGGCGATGGCTGCAACGCCGATCTCTTCGAAGCGCTTCAGCAGCGGCAGAACGTCATCGCTCTCCCACCCCTTGCGAACTTTCACGGTCAGCGGAATCTTCACGCGTTTGCGAATCTTCTCGACGACGCTGGCCGCGCGATCGAAATCTTTCAGCAGCGCCGAACCGGCTCCGCTGTTGACCACCTTGCGCACCGGGCAACCCATGTTCACGTCTACGATGTCGACGCCTTCCGCCTCGACGATCGCTGCCGCATCATCCATCCGGTCGGGATCGCCACCATAAATCTGAATCGCGACTGGACGCTCCGCTTCGGAAAAAGCGAGCATCTGTTTCGTGCGCGCGTTGTCGCGCGTCAACCCCTCCGCCGAGATGAATTCGGAGACGACGAGACCCGCCCCGCCGAGCTCTTTGATCAGCGACCGATAGTACGTATCCGTCACCTCGGCCATCGGCGCCAGCGCCAGGGGCGGGTCGATACGGACGTTCCCGATGGAAAAGGGCTTCATCTGACCCATCATAAATGGCGGCAGACGAAGAACAATTTCACGCTGCGCCCCTCGGCGTATGGATCGAACTCGATCATCTCGATTGGAACTAGCCCGGCGGCTGCCAACGCATCGATGATTTCGCGCTCGCTATACGCTCGCTGCTCGCGGCGCTCGCGGATGGGAATTCGCTTGCCATCGATCACGGCCCATCCGGTGACCATCGCCTGTGCGATGCGATCGCGCTTGCGAAACTTCGTCGCCATCCGGAGATGAAAGTCTTCGCCGTCGGCAATGAACGGCTCATCGTTTCCCCAGATTTCGGGATAGACGTCGGGATGGTTCACGTCAAAAAGGAACAGACCATCGTCACCGAGGACCTCGCGAATGGCCGTGAACGCCAGGGCCAATTCATCGCTGCTCTTCAAGTGATTGAGGCTGTCGTAGAGGCAGGTCACGCGCGTGAACTTGCCGCGCAGCGGAAGTCGCCGCATGTCGCCGGCGATCAGACGCCGTGCCCGCTGCCGCGCGACCTCGAGCATCGGCAGCGACAAATCGACGCCAACAGATAGGTATCCGCGCCGCTCAAAGAATTCGATCGCTAGCGCAGTTCCGCAAGCGACGTCGAGGTGCGTGCGCTCCTCCGTCGGGTGGGCGGCGAGCACGCGATTCAGCAGCCGGCGAACTGAGCGGAAGAATCGGTCGCCGAGAGCCTGATCGTACGCGTACGCAAAAGCGTCATACGCCTCATCCTTCATCCTTCCACTCATAAAACCCGCGGCCGCTCTTCCGGCCTAACTTTCCTTCCCGCACCATCCGCCGCAGCAACTCGGGCGGCTCGAATCGCGGGCCAAGCGTGGAGGCCAGATACTCGGCGATGCCGAGCCGCACGTCCAGGCCGACGATGTCGGACAGCCGGAGCGGGCCCATCGGATGGTTGTAGCCGAGCTCCATCGCGCGATCGATGTCCTCCGCCGACGCGACGCCATCCTCGAGCATGCGCATCGCTTCGAGCCCAATCGCGATGCCGAGGCGCGAGGTGGCGAAACCAGGGATGTCGCGGACAACGATCGGCTGCTTGCCCATTCGCTCGGCGACTTCGCGCGCCTGCTCGATCGTGTGATCTGAGGTGCGTTCGCCGCGCACGATCTCAATGAGCTTCATCGCGTGAGGCGGATTGAAAAAGTGCAGACCGACAAATCGATCGCGGCGCTCCACGGCGCTTGCGAGCTTTGTAATCGAGATCGATGAAGTGTTCGTCGCGAGAATCGTCTCTTCACCGCAGAAGAGATCCGCCTGGGAGAAGAGATTTTTCTTGAGATCGGGATCTTCCGGCACCGCCTCGATGATCAGATCGGCGGTGCGCACCGCCGGCTCGAGCTCATTTGCCAACTGAACGCGTTCGATCGCTTCGCCGGCAATCGCCTCTGCAACTTTCCCCTTTTCCACGCCTTTGCGCAGCGTCGATTCGATCGAAGCGCGAGCGGCATCGAGAGCGGCAGAGTCGACGTCGTAAATGATCGTCTCGTATCCGGCGACGGCGGAGAGATACGCGATCCCCCGGCCCATCGTGCCGGTGCCGATGATCGCGATCTGACGAATCATTGCCCGGCGACTATACGATGAGCATGAAGGAGGATGCCATGGGCCTGATGAAAGAGTTCAAAGAGTTCGCTTTGAAAGGAAACATGATCGATCTCGCGATCGCTGTGGTCATCGGCGCGGCTTTCGCCAAGATCATTACGTCGTTTGTCGACAACATTCTGATGCCGCCGCTGGGCCTCCTGGTTGGAAAGCACGATCTTTCGGACTACTTCATCACCCTGTCGGGAGGACAGTACGACACACTGGCGCAAGCGAAAGCGGCGGGGGCGGCCACGCTGAACTACGGCTTGTTCATCAATGCGATCATCTACTTTCTGATCATCGCTCTGGCGATCTTCCTGGTCGTGCGCCAGTTGACTCGAAAACCGGCGCCGAACACGCGCGATTGCCCGGAGTGCTTGTCGCCGATTCCGATCGGCGCCCGGCGCTGCAAGTTCTGTTCGGCGGTGGTTACACCGAGCGCATCGCCAGCTTGAAGCGCGCGGAGCGACGAAGGATTTTCACCACGGAGGACACAGAGCACACAGAGTCGTCTCTGTGATCTCTGTGGTGATTGCTGTGGCGCCGGGGATACAAACTGAGGTTACACCGAGCGCATCGCCAGCTTGAGGATTTCCCGATGCGTGAAGAAGTTCACAGCCGGATCA
>QHVY01000116.1 GCA_003223695.1 Acidobacteriota bacterium | reverse complement strand
CTGCCGGCGCCCTCGTCGTTACATTCATTTACTACTGGCTGCAGGAAGGCGCGTTCGGCGCAACGATGGGAAAGGCGATCATCGGAGTTCGCGTCACGCGCCAGGACGGCAGCGTTCCGGGTCTGGGATCCTCCGCGATTCGAAACGCGTTTCGCATCGTTGAAGGTTTGCCGTTGTACATGCCTGGATTTTTTGTCGCGGCATTCTCACGCGGCCGCAGACGCATCGGAGACTTCGCCGCACAAACGTTTGTGCTCGAGCATCCTGTTTCAGTTCCGGAGCGCCTGACGGTTCTTTTCCTCTGGCTTGCCGGAATCGGCGCGGCGGTGTGGGGCGCATGGGTAATGTGCCCGACCTGGTTTCAGTTTCCGCTTCGCTGATCAGGCTTTCGCGGCGATATTCGTGACACTCGCGCCTTTGCGATCACCCATCACGCAATTGCCCTGGAAGATCGCGCCTTCCTCGATGACCAGCGCCGGCGTGTCGATGTCGCTGTAGACCTTTCCGTTTCGGTGGATTTCTACGCGCTGTGTCGCGACGATCTTTCCGATCACCGTCCCGCTGATGGCAATGCGCCCGACATGAATGTCGCCCTCGATCGTCGCGCTTTCGCCGACGATGAGCTCGTTTTTCGAGACGATCTTTCCGTTGAAGCGCCCGTCGATGCGCATCGTGTCTTCGAATTCGAGCTCTCCTTTGAACACTGCACCGCTGTCGAGAAAGCCGTTCAGTTCACCGCTGGTTTTACCCTTCATCGTTTTCTCCCGGTCAAATCTTCGAAAATGCGAATCAAATCATCCTCGCTCGAGAAGCGAATATGAATCACTCCTCCGCGCCGTTTGCGATCGATATCCACTTTTGTCCTCAGAACCTTTGTCAGCTTTTCTTCGGCATCTCGCGTGAAAACGTCTTTCGGCTTCTCGCGTTTCACCGGCCTGGGCTCTGATGCGAGCACCTCGGTCTGCCGCACATTGAGGCTGTTTTTCACGATGCGATCGGCGAGCTGCTGCTGCTTCTTCGCCGAATCGAGCGCGAGCAGAGCGCGCGCGTGACCCATCGAAAGCTGCCCGGACGCCAGGAGCTGCTTCACCGGCTCAGGCAATTTGAGAAGGCGGAGAAAATTCGCGACGGTGGACCGCTCTTTGCCGACACGTCGCGAGATCTCCTCCTGTGTTAGGCCGAATTCATCGTGAAGTTGGTGATACGCGCTGGCCTCTTCGATGGGGTTGAGGTCTTCGCGCTGAATGTTTTCAATGAGCGCGATCTGCAGCGCATCGCCTTCTTTCTGTAGGTCCTTAACTACTGCTGGCATGCTCTGCAGCCCAGCCCTCTGCGCGGCGCGAAAACGGCGCTCACCGGCGATGAGACGGTAACGATTCTCGGCTGTGCGCGAGACGACGATCGGTTGCACGATCCCATGCTCGCGCATGCTGCGCGCGAGTTCGTCGATCGACTGTTCGTTGAAGGATTTTCGCGGCTGATAAGGATTCGCCGAGATGCGATCGAGGGGAATCTGCAGGAGCGCGCCTGCAACAGCGAGCGGCTCCGCCTTCTGCGGAATGAGCGCGCCGAGGCCGCGGCCGAGTGCTTTCTTGTGATTCATGTCGTGACGCTCTCCGCGCGCCGGATGAATTCCTTGGCCAGGCTGACGTACGCCTCGCTCCCCCGCGAACGGATGTCGTAAAGGATAATCGGTTTGCCGAACGACGGCGCCTCGCCCAGCCGCACATTTCGAGGAATCACTGTCTCATAAACCTTTTCCCCGAAGTGCGCACGGACCTCCTGCGCGACCTGCCGCGCCAGGTTCATCCGATCGTCGTATCGCGTACGCGCTCAATCGTGTTCAACAGCTGCGAGACGCCCTCCATCGCAAAGTACTCGCACTGCATCGGAACAAGGACCGAATCCGCGGCGGTAAGGCCGTTAACGGTGAGAAGACCGAGCGACGGCGGCGAATCGATGAGAACGTAATCGTAATCGCCGGCGACCGGCTCGATCGCCTTCCGAAGCCTGAACTGTCGGTCATCCGCATCGCTCAGCTCGACCTCCGCGCCCACCAAATCGACTGAAGACGCCGCCACGTGCAGTGCAGGCAGCTCCGTGTCGCGAATGATGCCGCGCATCCCATGACCGTCGAGTAGGACTGAGTACATTGATTCGGCCTCATTTTTTGAGAGGCCGAGTCCCGAAGTCGCGTTCGCCTGTGGATCGAGATCGATCAAGAGAACCTTGCGCTCGCACGCGGCAAGCGAAGCGCCGAGGTTGATGGCCGTAGTGGTCTTGCCGACGCCGCCTTTTTGATTTGCGAGCGCGACGACTCGGGTCATTGCTGTTCCACGTGGAACGTGACCAGATAACCGCGTTGAAGCTTGTGTACGGCAACTTTCCGAAAATGGTGCATCACTTCGGCGTCGGCGGTGCCTTGAAAAAGAGCAGCGCGACCCTCGGGCTCCATCCACGGAGCAAGCGATGGGAGCCATTCCTCAGGGCTGCCGACAGCACGCGAGGTTACGAGCGAGAATCGAAGATCGGGCGGAAATCTCGTCAGAGCGCGATCGAGCCTATCACCGTAAACCACGGAATTCAATCGACATTCACGCACGACGTGCTTCAGGAAGGCCCATTTTTTCTGGTCCGCCTCGACGAGGTGGAATCGCGCGTTCGGGGAGACAATCGCCATTGGAATCGCCGGCAAGCCGCCGCCAGTGCCGAAATCGAGCACTTCTCGTTCGGGCTTCAGGATCTCCGCGACCGAGAGCGCTTCGGAAACATGCTCCTCGAGGTTCGCCCTCGCCTCGGGGCCGATCAGATTGACTTTCTCGTTCCAGCGCAGGAGCTCGCGTTTGTAGATCTCGAGCGCGTCGCTCATGAAGCGCGTCGAAGATGCATTCGCAAAATCGAGATCGCTGCCGGAGTGACGCCCGAGATCCGGCTAGCCTGCCCGAGTGAAACCGGCCGGACGAAGCTCAGTTTCTCCACCATCTCGCGTGACAGCCCCGGAAGAGCAAATGACATCTCCTGCGGAATTCGCAAACCTTCATCTTGAGCGACACGCGCCGCTTCGCGCGCTTGCCGCTCGATGTATCCGGCGTAGCGATGGTGATTGATGGTCGCCTCGAGCTCTTCGTCCGTCAGCGCACGGGCCTCGGCAAATCGATCGACAAAGGAGATGACGTCGAAATCAGGTCGCCGCATCAGCTGCGTAAATGTAGTGCCTTCGACAACCCTCTTTGCCGCCTGCATGCGGCGGAAACGCGCGTCAATGCGCCGCGCCCGCTCGTCGTCGAGGATTCCGATGGTTGCGGCGATCGGCGACAAGCGCTCGTAAACCGAGTCGCACCCGAGCAGCAGGCGATGCTCGGCTCGCGACGTGAACATTCGATATGGCTCTTCGGTGCCAAGGGTAACGAGGTCATCGATCATGACGCCCGAGTACGCCTGATCGCGCCGCAGAATGACGGGCTCGCCGCCGCGAACGCACTGCAGCGCGTTGATGCCGGCCATCAATCCCTGCGCGGCGGCTTCCTCGTATCCCGATGTGCCGTTGATCTGGCCGGCGAGAAAGAGTCCGGCAGCGCCGCGCACTTGCAGCGCCGGATCGAGCTGCTCCGGATTCACGAAGTCGTACTCGACCGCGTAGCCGTAGCGCGCGATTACCGCGTTCTCGAAGCCGGGCAACGCATGCACCACGCCGTCCTGCACATCTGGCGGCAGCGATGTCGAAATCCCGTTGAGATACAGCCACGGGTGATCGAGGCCTTCGGGCTCGACGAACACCTGATGGCGCTCTTTGTCTGCGAAGCGCACGACTTTGTCTTCGATCGACGGACAGTAACGTGGGCCTGTGGCCTTGATCTGCCCCGAGTACATCGGCGCGCGGTGCAGATTCGCGCGGATCAGCTCGTGGGCGGACGAGCTCGTGTACGTGAGATGACAGAGCACCTGCGGCAGCGCGATGGAGTCGGTAAGAATCGAAAACGGCCGCGGAACTTTGTCGCCGGGCGCCTCCTCGAGCTTCGAAAAGTCGACTGAGTTTTTTGCGATCCGTGGCGGAGTTCCAGTCTTGAGCCGGCCGAGCCGCAGGCCGAAAGCACGAAGCGAATCGGACAGCGTCTCCGCAGATGACTCGCCAAAGCGGCCGCCGACTGTTTTCTTTTCGCCGGAGTGCATCAATGCACGAAGAAATGTGCCGGTGGTGACAACGACAGCGGGCGAGCGCAGCTCGGTACGATCACCGAGGACTACGGACCAACTGTAGGGCACGGCTGCGCCGTGCCGCGGCAGGGCGCAGCCCTGCCCTACGTTACGAAAGGCCGTGACCGAGCCTTCAACGACCGTGAGATTCGGTTCCGCGTCGAGGATCTCTTGCACAGCTTTCGCGTAGAGCTCGCGATCGCACTGCGCGCGCGGGCCTTGAACGGCGGGGCCTTTCGATCGATTGAGCACCTTGTACTGAATCGCGGCGCGATCAGTCGCCTCCCCCATCAGCCCACCGAGAGCGTCGATCTCCTTGACCAGATTTCCCTTAGCCAGCCCGCCGATCGCCGGATTGCACGACATGCGACCGATCGCCTCGCGCTGCATTGTGACCATCGCCACCCGCACCCCGCCCCTCGCGCACACACGTGCCGCCTCGGCCCCCGCGTGGCCGCCGCCGATCACGATGACGTCGAAGTCGCCAGTCATGGTTCCACGTGGAACGTCATTTTCCGATGCAAAATTTTGAGAAGATCTCGTCGAAGACCTCGTCGCGCGTGATGGCGCCCGTCAGTAACCCGAGCGCCGTCGACGCTCGATAAAGATCGACGAGGATGATCTGTTCATCGTGACCGGCGTCGATCGATGCAATCGCAGCGCGCAACGCATCCACGCACTCGGCCACCGCCTGATATTGCCGCTCGTTGACCAGGCTTCCCTCCGGCGCGGCGAATCGCTCGCGAACGAACTGATCGAGGCGCGACAACAGCTCATCGACACCGTGCTCGGTGACGACGCTGATTCCGATCGCATCAGCTGCTACCGGCTTGATATCGGTCTTCGTGTAGACGACCCACGCCTCGGGCCAGCGCGCAAGCTCTTTGTGATCTTCGTCTGTTAGGCCGGCCGATGCATCGACCAGATACAAAATCAAGTCGCCCGCCTCGGCGGCCCGACGCGCTCGCTCGACGCCGATCGACTCCACGACATCGCCGCTCTCGCGCAGGCCGGCGGTATCGGCGATCGTCACCGGCAATCCGCCGATCTCGATCGTCTCGCGGACGATGTCCCGTGTAGTACCAGGAATCGGCGTCACGATCGCGCGATCGCTGCCGACGAGGCGATTGAGCAGCGTCGATTTTCCCGCGTTAGGCCGGCCGAGGATGACGGCATCGAGGCCGGAGCGTGAGGCGCGGCCGCGGCGGTAGGTTTCCAGCAGCGCGGAAGAGTCGGCAACCGCACGCTCGATCATTGCTCGCGCGTCGCCGCTGCTGATGAATTCGTATCCTTCCTCAGAGAAATCGAGCGCCGCTTCCAACCGCGAGATGACGTGCAGTAGCGACTCGCGAACCGCGCTCGCTTTCCGGCTCAGTGATCCCTCGAGATTTGCCAGCGACAGACTCGCCTGCAGCGACGTTCGTGCATTGATCAGATCGGCGATCGACTCCGCCTGCACGAGATCGAGTTTTCCGTTGAGTACAGCGCGCTCCGTGAATTCGCCTGGCTCGGCGAATCGTGCGCCTAACGCAATTGCCGCGCGGATCACTTCACCGACGATGACGGAGCTGCCGTGCAGCGTCAATTCAACGAGATCATTCCCGGTAAAGGAATGCGGCGCCTCGTAGCGCACGGCGAGACAATGGTCAATATGTTGACTATCGTGCGCCAATTCGACGAGCGCAACGTAGCGCGGCTCAGGCGCGGCTCCAGACAAGGACTTGAGAATCGATGCGCTGAGCGGACCGTCAATACGCACGATCGCCAGCGCGCTGCGGCCGATCGGAGTTGCCGGCGCGACGATCGTGTCGATCGCCGATGCGCTCACGACCCTGCGGAGGTCTGTGTTTCCGGTCCTCGCCGCACGATCGCCACGCGCTTGTAGAAGCCGTCGCCACGCGACACCGTCGCCACTTCCTGATCGTCAGCGAGGGCAAGATGCACGATGCGGCGTTCGATCGGAGTCATCGCCGGCAGAAGTTGCTCTCGCCCATCGCGCCGCACGCGGTCGGCGACCTCACGCGCTTTCTGCTCCAGCTCCTCCACGCGTTTGCCCTTGAACTCCTGGCAATCGAGCTCGATATCTTTTTCGAGTCGACGGCCGACGAGGGCCTTGTTCGCAAGCACCTGCAGTGCGTCGATCAACTCGCCGTGACCTTCGATGAGACGGCTGGCGTCGCGGCCGTACAGGCGGACGATCACCTGCGTGTCGTTTTCGCTGGTACGCAATTGCAGATCAAGCTTCCCCAATTGCAGCACATGCTCGAGCCAGCCGCGGACGATCTGTGCAATTTGCGATTCTGCAGTCTGCTCCGGAATCTCGACTGGGACGAAATCGACGTCTTCTGCTTCGCGGCGCTCGGGACTTCTTCGCTCGCGATCCCTGCGTTCGCCACCACGTCCGCCGCGGCGTTCGCCGCGAGGACCTCCGCGTCCGCCTCGGGGACGTTCGCTGCGCGGCCTCTCCGGAGCGGCTGCGGCTGCGATCTCCGGCCCCGCGGCGCCTTCGTTGATCTCCGCCTCGATGACCACGCGTTTCATGCCGCCGAGGAATCCACGTTTTTCGAGGAGGACGTGGTAGGTGAGCTGGTAACGCTCAATAGCAAATGTCTGCGCTGCATTGTTCAGCGCTTCCTCGAGATTTTTTCCTTCGAATCGCTGCGCCATGGTCGGTCCTCTTGTTAGGCGGTCTGCAGCTCGGCTGGATGATCTTTCCAGTATCTATTCATGATCATCTGCTGGATGATCGTCAAGATATTCTGCACGAGCCAGTACAAAGTCAGACCACTGGGGAATTCTTTAAAAATCCATCCGAAGACGATCGGCATGATCAGAAACATGCGCCGCTGCTGAGGATCGGCCGTCGTCGGCGTGATCAATTGCTGAACGAACATCGCCACCGTCATCAAGATCGGCAGAATGTATGTCGGATCCTTCGCTGAGAGGTCGTGAATCCACAGTCCGAAAGCCGCCCCGCGCAGCTCGATCGCGTGCTGGAGCACCGCATAGAAGCCATAAAAGATCGGGAGTTGGATGAGCATCGGCAGGCAACCGCCGGCAGGGTTGATTCCCTCCTGCTGATACAGCTTCATCACTTCGGCATTCATCTTCTGGCGCTGCTCGGGGTCGGTGCGGTGCTTTTTGTAGCGCGCCTTGATCGCCTCCATCTTCGGCTGCACTTTCTGGATCTTGCGCATGGACAGCATCCATTTGTGCTGCAGCGGATAGAGCGC
>QHVY01000210.1 GCA_003223695.1 Acidobacteriota bacterium | reverse complement strand
GGTGAGCTGAAACGACACCAGCTCCGCGCCGCGATTCGAGAATCGCGCAACGACGCCGGGTCGCTCGATCGTCGTGTATTCGATTCCAGTCGCGGCAACCGGTGCTGCTGGAACCGGCGCGACTTTGACGGGCGGGACGGTGGCTTGCGGAGCCGGCTGCGCTTGCGGAGCTGCCGAAGTCGTCGTTGGCTTCGCTACAGGCGCTGCCTTCGCCGGCGTAAGAGTCGTTCTTGGTTTAACGAGATCAGGAAAGAGTTTCGGTGCGAGCACCGCCCAACCCCACAGGAGGGCGATCGAGACCAGTACCGCGACAAAAATTCGTTTTTCCATTTACGGGACGGGGTCCCAACCTCCAGGATTGAACACGTGACACCGCGACAGCCGCCGCACGCCCAACCACACACCGCGCCCGACGCCGTATTTTTCGATCGCCTGCGTCATGTACATCGAGCACGTCGGTTCGAAGCGGCACATCGGCGGCAAGAGCGGAGAGATGAACCGCTTGTAAACGCGAAGTACCGCGATTGCAAACGCCTTCATGCCTCCGAAATCTTTCGAAGCGCTCGCTCGAGATCGCTCCTGTAATCGCGGAACTCCGCTGTGGCGGCGTTTGATTTCACGTTGATGACCAAGTCCAACGCGTTTTGATCGAGTCCGAGGGGCTGGCGCTGGCGGCGGTAGATTTCGCGGGTCCAACGCTTCAGCCGGTTGCGGACGTTCGCCTTTCCCAACTTCTTCGTCGTGGTCACGCCGACTCGGGAGTACGGCAGTTGGTTCGCGGCGAAGAACAAGACACAGTACCGGGAAAAAAGTTTGCGGCCCGTTTCATAAACGTGAAGAAACTCGCGCCGTTTCGCCAGTCTCTTCTCTTTTGGCAGAGCTTCGGGCCGCGATTGCACGATCGGCAGCGCGAGCCCGCGTTTAGACGGCGAGGCGCTTGCGGCCCTTTCGACGGCGCCGCGAGAGCACTGCCTGCCCGTCTCTCCTCCGCATGCGGACCAGAAAACCGTGCGTCCGCTTGCGGCGGCGGTTATTCGGCTGGAACGTGCGTTTCATCTTCTAGACCCTCTGAAAACGGGCCAAACCTCGGGCGATCAGCCGCTATTCCGTTCTCATCGTTTTTTGAAGGCTAAAAATCTTCCCCACCGCCACGTCGTATGCTAGACTCGCGTCCCCTTTTCCACAGGCAACGATTTTCCACAACTGTGGAAAAGCTGTGGATTTTCAGAAAGATAGGTCGACCCGACCCGATGAACGTATGGAAGCAGGTCCTCGATCGGCTGGAGCAGGATATTGACCGGTCTGAGTATGTAACCTGGTTCGCTCCAACCCGTTTTCTTGCCCAAAAAGGCGACACCGTTGACGTGAGCGTCCCCTCTCAGCGGTTCGTCGACGCGATCCGCGAACGATACGAGCAGCGCCTTCGCTTGATCCTGGCCCAGATCGCCTCCGACCGTCTGAATTTGCACTTCGTGCCTGACGCCGCAGACGCGCATTCGGAAGCGCCGCCGATCGCCACGCCGACGGCGACCGAGCTTCCCTCTTCCGTGTTCAATCCCAGATACCGCTTCACGACGTTCGTAGTCGGCAGCTCCAATCAGCTCGCATATGCGGCGTCGCTGTCAATCGCGGAAAACCCGAGTGGCTCATTCAATCCACTCTTCATCTACGGCGGCGCCGGCCTCGGTAAGACGCATCTGATCCAGGCGATCGGGCAGGCGATGCATGAATCAAATCCTCGACTGAAAGTCGTCTACATGTCGGCCGATTCGTTCGTGACCGAGCTCATCACTTCGATCCGCTACGACAAGATGCAACAGTTCCGAGATCGATATCGCACCGTCGATGCGCTTTTGCTCGACGACATTCAGTTCCTTGCCGGCAAAGAGCGGACGCAGGAAGAGTTCTTTCACACCTTCAACGCACTCTACGAGGCGCAGAAACAGATCGTGTTCACCTCCGACGCTCCGCCGAAAGACATTCCGACGCTCGAGGAGCGCTTGCGATCGCGGTTCGAATGGGGACTCATCGCCGACATCCAGCCGCCCGACCTCGAAACGAAGGTGGCGATCCTGCGAAAAAAAGCGGAGGACAAGAAAATCGATCTTCCGCACGACGTCGCGCTATTCATCGCCGAGCGCGTGCGATCGAACATTCGCGAGCTCGAGGGTCACCTCAATCGCATCGTTGCGTTCGCATCGCTCACCGGCAATCGGCTCAGCATCGACCTGGCCAAAGAAGCATTGAAGGATCTGCTGACCAAAGAGAACAAGCCGATCACCGGTCCGGAAATCCTCAAGGTTGTCGCGGCGCACTACGGACTCAAAGTCTCCGATCTGAAGTCCTATGCAAAGACCTCACAGATCTTTCGTATCCGGAGATCGGACGTCTGTTCAACGACAAACATCATTCGACGGTCATGTACTCGGTCGACAAGATCGATCAATTGCGTCAGGACGACAATGACCTCTCACGAACGATCGACATGCTGGGAAAACAGTTCCGCTGATTCGATGCGGAAAGGTCCTACGAAAATCTGTGGAAGAAATCGATTCGGATCGGTCGCGAATGAAACCTGCGGAAAACTCGGGCCTCTCTCCTGCGTTTTTCCGGAGCGAAACCCACAATTTGATCGCACTGGGACTGCTATACTTTTGAAGCCTTTGCAGAAGAATCCAGAAATTTCCGCACGCTTTCACTACTGCCACTACAAACAACATAGACTCGGTTTCTAAGGAAGAGACATGGAGCTGACTGTCGCCAGAGTTGATCTTCAGAAAGAGCTGCAGCTTTGCCAGGGCGTCGTGGAGAAGCGATCGACGATACCGATCCTCTCAAACGTCTTGCTCAAGGCGGCGGACACCCGCCGCGAAGATCACCTCGCCGGGTGGCGTGACGATCGAAGCGAAACGGCTCTTCGACATCGTGCGCTCACTGCCCGACGAAGACGTGCACGTGACGATGCAGGAAAACAACTCGATGCTCATCGAGTCCGGCACTGCGAAATTCCGTCTACTCGGTTTGCCGGCTGAGGATTACCCCACGCTGCCGGCAGTGACGGCGACGGAGTCGTACACCGTTCCACTCGAGGAGATGAAGACGATGGTCGCGAAAGTGAAATTCGCGATCACGCACGAAGAGACGCGCTTCCAGCTCAATGGCGCACTGCTGAAAGTGATGCCGTCGAAGATGGAGATGGTGGCCACCGATGGTCATCGCATGGCGCTGATCAATTTCCCTCAGGGAAACGGTAAGAAAAAAGGTCACGAATTAACAATACTAATTCCTCGCAAGGCTCTCGAGGAAATCCTGCGTCTGGAGCCCGGCGAAGATGGCAATGTGCAGTTCGGCGTTTCGGAGAATCACCTCTTTTTCGACGCCGGCGACCGCCGCCTGCTCGCGCGGATGATCGACGTCAACTTCCCGAACTACATGGAAGTGATCGCGCGCGACAACGATCGTCACGTGATGGTCGATCGCGAACGGCTGCTGTCGACCATCCGGCGAATCTCGCTCGTGGCGAACGAGCGCACGCGTGCGGTGCGGTTTGATTTCGCGCCGGGCAAGCTCACGGTGTCATCGACCAATCCTGAGCTAGGCGATGCTCGCGAGACAGTGCCGATCGACTACGCCGGCAATCCGTTCTTCGTCGGACTCAACGCGGCTTACGTCACCGATTTTCTCAGCGCCGTGGACACGCCCAGCGTAGCGCTCGATCTTAAAGACGAAAACAGTCAGTGCATCGGTAAACCGTCAGTCACGAACGAAGAGCTGCCGTATGAGTACACGTACGTTGTGATGCCCATGCGGCTTGCGTAGCCGAGGACTGAGGACTGAGTGCTGAGGACTGAGAGGATCGGGCGGGACTCAGTCCTTAGTCCCCAGCCCTCAGTCCTCTGATGCTCCTCACCCGAATCACGGCGCGCAACTTTCGCAATCTCGCTGACGCACCGATCGAATTTCATCCCGCTACGAACCTGATCGTCGGCCGCAACGGCCAGGGAAAGACGAATCTTCTCGAGGCGATCTACTTCCTTGCCACTACGAAATCGTTTCGCACGCCGCGGTTGGCAAGCGTGATTCGTTTCGGCGAGACGAGCGTCTACGTCGCTGGAGCGCTGCGGCGGTTCGATGTTGAGAAGACGATCTCGATCGGGCTCGAGCTCGGCGAAACGCGCCGGCGCGTTCTGCTCATCAACGAAGAGCGCGTCCCGCTTTCACAGTATGTCTCTGCGATGAGCGTCTTCGCCTTTTCGTCAGCGCGCCTGGAGATCATCCGCGGTGCGCCGGAAGAACGCCGGCGCTTTCTCGATCGCGGGATTGCCAGTATCGATTCGGCGTACCTCGAGGCACTCAATCGCTACGCGCGTGTTCTGAAGCAACGAAACGCGCTTTTGCAGAGCGGCAGCGCCACGCCCGCGGCGCTCGATGCGTGGGACGCGGAGTTCTCCGCCGCGGGCGGCGACATTCAGCGAGCGCGCGCGTTGTACACCGAATCGCTCTCCGCGACGTTCGCGCAAATCGTGGCTGAGCATGGTTACCACGTTCGAAATCTTCAGATCGAATATCGTCCGAGTGCCGCTGAAGACTTGCGCGCCATCCGCCGAGAGGAGCTGCGAACGCGCGTCAGTCTGTCCGGTCCGCAACGCGACAACCTCGAGTTCACGATCGACGGCCGCAATGCCGCCGAGGTCGCGTCGTCAGGCGAGTTGAAGATGCTGGTGCTGTTTCTGAAATTCGCAAAGCTCGAGCTTTTTCGGGCGAAATTTGATGAGCCGGCGGTCTTCCTTCTGGACGATCTCGATGCCGAGCTCGACCTTGAGATTCTGCAGAATTTATTGTTAAGATTACCTCGCCTCACGCAGGTTTTTGCTACCTCTGCGAAGGAGCGATTTCTGGCCGCGCTGGAGGCGGGCGCACACCGCCGCTTAGTAATTGAAAACGGGAGAGTTACAACCTCCCGTGATTTGGTCTGAAAGCGCCGGAAAAACGCAATTTCGCGCTACAATTTAGCGTTGTCAATCGCGGTGCAATCCTCGCGAAAATCCTACCGGGTTCCGCCACCCAAAATAAGCAGTCAGAAAGTCGGTTGATGGCAGAAAACTACACAGCAGAAGACATCAAAGTCCTCAAAGGACTCGACGCCGTCCGTAAGCGCCCGGGCATGTACATCGGCGATACCGATGACATCAGCGGACTCCACCACATGGTGTACGAAGTCGTCGATAACGCCATCGATGAAGCGCTCGCCGGCTACGCGGATCAGGTCGTCGTGAACATCCACGCCGACAATTCCGTGACTGTCGAGGACAACGGCCGCGGCATCCCGGTGGATATGCACAAAGAAGAAGGACGTTCGGCAGCCGAGGTCATCATGACCGAGCTGCATTCGGGCGGAAAGTTCGACAACAACTCGTACAAAGTCTCCGGCGGTCTTCACGGCGTCGGCGTGTCAGTCGTCAACTTTCTCTCCGAGTGGCTGGAGCTCGAGATTCATCGCGACGGCTTCGTCTGGCGTCAGCGCTATGAGCGCGGCGTTCCGCTCGCGCCGATCGAGCGCGGCGAGAAGACTACGAAACGCGGAACGAACGTCACGTTCAAGGCCGATCCGGAAATCTTCTCAGTCAGCGAGATGAATTTCGAGACGCTTTCGCAGCGTCTGCGCGAGTTGGCCTTCCTGAACTCCGGCGTGATCATCGCCATCAACGATGAGCGCACAGAGAAGCATCACGAATTTCGCTTCGAGGGCGGCATCGTCTCGTTCGTCAAAGACCTCAACAAGAGCAAAACGCCGCTGCACGAAGAGCCGATTTTCATTCGCGACGAAAAAAGCGGCGAGCAGGTCGAGATCGCGATGCAGTGGAACGAGGCCTACATCGAAAACGTTTATGCCTTCACCAACACGATCAAGAATCTCGATGGCGGCACCCATCTGATTGGCTTCAAAGCCGCGCTGACGCGCACCATCGTTCGCTACGCCAATAAAGCGGGCATTCTCGACAAAGCCAAGCTGGCAATTGAAGGCGACGATGTTCGCGAGGGCCTCACCGCGGTGATCTCGATCAAGATCCGCGATCCGAAATTCTCTTCGCAGACGAAAGACAAGCTGGTCTCCTCGCACGTCAAGACGTGGGTGGAGCAGGTCATCAATCAACGCCTCGGCGAATACCTCGAGGAGAATCCGCGCGAGGCGCGGCGCATCATCGAGAAGATCGTCGAAGCTGCGAGCGCGCGCGAAGCAGCGCGAAAAGCGCGCGAGCTCACGCGGCGCAAGGGCGCTCTCGACTCGGCATCGCTGCCGGGCAAGCTCGCCGACTGCCAGGAACGCGATCCGCGCTTCTCGGAGATGTTCCTGGTCGAGGGTGATTCAGCCGGCGGTTCAGCGAAACAAGGACGCGATCGGCGCTTCCAGGCAATCCTTCCGCTCAAGGGCAAGATCCTGAACGTGGAGAAGGCCCGTCTGGACAAGATGCTCTCCTCCGAAGAAATCCGCCTGATGATCACCGCCCTCGGCACCGGCATCGGGATAGACGACTTCGATATCGCCAAGCTGCGCTATCACAAGACGATCATCATGACCGACGCCGATGTCGACGGTTCGCACATCCGCACGTTGATCCTGACGTTCTTTTATCGGCAGATGAAAGAAGTCATCGAGCGCGGACATCTGTTCATTGCGCAGCCGCCGCTCTTCAAGATTTCGCAGGGCAAGAAGGACACGTATTTGAAAGACGAAGGCGAGAAGACGCGCTTCCTTCTGAATCGCATCGCGGAGTCGGTAGAGATCACGCCGCAGCGCGGGCTGCCGGTCAAAGGCGAGGCGCTCATCAACCTGCTGCAGCGCATGGAGGAGTACCGCAGCCACGGCCGGAAGGTGCATGGGCGAGGATTTCCGCGCGAGGCGCTGGACGTGTTGTTCGCCGAGGGATTCAGCGATCGCACCGCTCTTACGGATCCCGACAAGCTCGAATCACTCGAGGCGGCGCTTAAGAAAGCCGGCTTCGAACACGTGCGCCAACTTCGTGATGAGGTCACCGAGGCGCCGTACATCCAGTTCAACGTCGGGGGCAACGGCACAGGAAAGAAAGTCGTCATCGACAACGAGCTGCTCTCGCAATACGAGTTCCGGCAGATGGCCAAAGCGTACGAGATGCTCTCGGCGTTCGGTCTGCCGCCGTACGGAGTCAAGCGCGGCGAGGATGTCTCGATCTTCACGCGCATTGATGACGTCCTCGATCACGTTTTCAAGCTGGCCGAGAAAGGCCTGACCATTCAGCGCTACAAAGGTCTCGGTGAGATGAACCCCGAGCAGCTCTGGGATACAACGATGAATCCCGAGACGCGCCGGCTGCTGCAAGTCACGATCGCTGACGCGGTCGAAGCCGAGTACTTGTTCACCACGCTCATGGGCGATCAGGTCGAGCCGCGCCGCGACTTCATTGAGAAAAACGCATTGGAAGTGAAGAACCTCGATATCTAGGAAACTGTCATCCCGAGCGCCGATGAGCGCGAGGGATCTGGGGGCGCGCCGCCCAGATTCCTCGCCGTCTGCGCGGCTCGGAATGACAAGAGAACCCCATGGCAGAATTCGATTATCAAAACTTTAACGATCAGCGCCTGCCGGTCAACATCGAAGACGAGATGCGCAAGTCGTATCTCGACTATGCGATGTCGGTCATCATCGGCCGCGCGCTCCCCGATGTCCGCGACGGACTGAAGCCCGTTCACCGCCGCATCCTGTACGGCATGTACGAGGCGGGAAACACCGCCGGGCGTCCGTACAAGAAATCTGCACGCATCGTCGGCGACGTCATGGGCAAGTACCACCCGCATGGCGACAGCGCGATCTACGACTCAGTGGTGCGCATGGCGCAGGACTTTTCGATGCGCTACGAGTTGGTCGACGGACAGGGAAACTTCGGGTCGGTCGACGGCGACAATCCCGCGGCGATGCGCTACACCGAAGTGCGACTGACCCGCCTCGCAGAAGAGCTGCTGCGCGATGACATTGAGAAAGAGACGGTCGATTGGATCCCGAACTATGACGGCACCGAACGCGAACCGTCGGTTCTGCCGGCTAAGTTCCCGAATTTGCTCGTCAATGGCTCGTCAGGAATCGCCGTCGGCATGGCCACTAACATTCCTCCGCACAACCTCGGCGAAGTCGTCGACGCATGTCTGATGGTGATCGAGAAGCCGAATGCGACAGTCGGCGACCTGATGAAGGTCATGCCCGGACCTGATTTTCCGACGGCAGGCTTCATCCACGGCATCGACGGCGTCTATGAAGCCTACAAGACCGGACGCGGCCTGATTCAGGTGCGTGCACGCGCCGCTGTGGAGACGTCGAAGAAGGGCGACAAGCAGCAGATCGTCGTGACGGAAATCCCGTACATGACGAACAAGAAGCGCCTGATCGAAAGAATTGCCGAGCTGGTTCACGACAAGAAGATCGACGGCATCTCTGACCTCCGCGACGAGTCCGATCGCGAAGGGATGCGCATCGTCATTGAGCTGAAGCGCGGCGAAGTGCCGGAAGTCATCCTGAACAACCTTTACAGCAATACGCAGATGCAGACGACGTTTGGAATCATCTTCCTGGCGATCGTCAACAACAAGCCGGAGGTCATGGATCTCCCGACGATGCTCAAGCATTTCATCGAGCATCGAAAAGAGATCGTCGTCCGGCGGACGCGCTTCGATCTGAAGAAGGCGGAGGAGCGCGAACACATTCTCGCCGGCCTCGTGATCGCACTCGACAATATCGATCGAGTCATCGCGATCATTCGCGGAAGCGGAACGCCGCCCGATGCGAAAGCAGGCCTGATTACCGAATTCGGTTTCAGTGACGTTCAGGCACAGGCGATTCTCGACATGCGTCTGCAGCGGCTGACCAGCCTCGAATCGAGCAAGATTCACGAAGAGCGCGAGGAAGTACTCGCCACGATCAAGAAGCTTCGCGAGATCCTCGGGTCCGAGCAGCTCGTACTGAACATCATTTCCGACGAGCTGCGGCAGATCAAAGAGCAGTACGGCGATGCGCGACGCACGGAGATCATCGCCGAGGCGAGCGAGATCACGATCGAAGACATGATTGCCGACGAAGACATGGTCATCACCGTGTCGCGCGGCGGCTACATCAAGCGCTCGCCGCTCTCGCTCTATCGTTCCCAGCGCCGCGGCGGCAAGGGGCGCATCGGCATGGCGACGAAGGAAGAGGACATCGTCGAACACCTCTTCGTCGCGTCGACGCATTCGTACATTCTCGTGTTCACCGACAAGGGCCGGATGTACTGGCTGAAAGTGCACGCGATTCCGGAGGTCGGTGCAAACGCGCGCGGCAAAGCGATCGTGAATCTGTTATCGATCGAGGCGGGGGAAAACGTTCGCGCGCTGCTGACCGTGCGCGATTTTCCCGCCGGCAAGTTCGTGGTGATGAGCACGCGCGCAGGCAAGATCAAGAAGACCGAGCTGACGGCATTCTCGAATGTCCGTCAGACCGGAATCATCGCCATCGACATCAACGAAGGCGACGATCTGTACGCAGCGCGGCTGTCCGACAGCCAGTCCGACATCTTCATCGGCACGCACGATGGCCGGGCAATCCGATTCCACGAATCCGAAGTGCGCCCGATGGGTCGCGGCGCGGCGGGTGTGAAGGGAATCTCGCTGCGGGAGGGCGATTTCGTCGTCGAGATGGACGTGCTTCCCGCGTCCACGGAAGCGGCGACTGATGAAGCGCCGGAGGAAGTGGACAGCGAAGCGGAAGTTCTGGCGACGGACAATCGCGGCTACATTCTGACCGTCACCGAAAGAGGCTTTGGCAAACGCACTCCGGTGTCACGCTACCCGCTCGTTCATCGCGGCGGCATGGGCGTGATCAGCATCAAAGTCACTGACAAGAACGGCAAAGTCGCAGGCATCGCGCACGTCGTCGACGACGATCAACTGCTGCTCATCACCGAGCAGGGAATGATCATCCGGACGAACGTCGCCAGTCTGCGTGCGATGGGTCGCTCCACGCAAGGCGTACGCGTGATCAACGTCGAAGAAAACGATCGCGTGGTCGCCGCGGTGAAGCTTGTTGAGAAGGAAGAAAACGGTGGGACGCCAACTTCCGACGAAAATACGGTCCATTGACGGGCTAGAATCGAATATGCACCGAATTTCGCGCGAGCGAGTCAACCAGCTCGCGCGAGAGCTTCTCGACGCCATGACGCGGACGAAATCCGTGATTCTGCTCAAGGATCGCGAAGTCGTCCGCCAGTCGATCGCTCACGCCCTCGGCGACGAACTCAAACGCGAAGAAGAACGCGAAGAGAATGTGCGCCGCCGCATCGCCACGATGCGCAAAGGGCCGAAGCCGGGCACGCGCGAATACGAAGAGCTCTTCCGGAAATACATGGACGAGGAGTATCTGCGCGAAGGTTTGGATACGTAGAGCCGACTCTTAGTCGGCTCGCGCCGGCTGGAGAGCCGGCGCTACGTCAGCGCTGCTCGGCGCGCTCTTCACTTCGCGTTTCGCGTCGCGGGCGCAAATTCAGACTGTCGTCTTCTTCGCGCATCATCGTCCGCCAGCGCTGCGCTTTCATGCGCTCGAAAATCCCGCCGGCGTGACCCGCGGGAATCCAACTGTTGCCGCCACACTTCGGACAGCGCCCGCGAAAGGCGATGTTCTTTCCGCAATCCGGACAGATGATCACCAGCGAGTGCGAGAGCTCGAATTTCTGCTCTCCCTCGGCGTCCAGACTGTTCAGGAAAGCTGCAAGATTGCCGAAGGTGTCTTCCAGCGACATGGTGGCCGTCTCAACAAGCTGCATGGGACATGCCGGAACTGCTAAATCCGGACCACGTCGAACTGTTCGTGGTGCAGGGAGTCGTCCGGCTTGAACACGAGGTGAATTCCAAGGCTTCGCTCGACCTCATCGAAAATGGGGTCGAGCGAGTTGTAAACCACAGGATTCACACGCACGATCACGTCCTGACCTTCGTGCAGATCGCGCAGCTTCATCAGCTCGCGCCAGATCTCCAGTGAAATCGTCGTATTCGATTTGATTCGCCCGCTGCCGGAGCAGTACGGGCACGGCTGCGTGAGCGATCGCTCGAGCGACTGCCGAACGCGCTTGCGCGTCATCTCGATCAGCCCGAATTCGGAAATCTGGAGGATTTTCGTTTTCGATCGATCCTTCTTGATCTCGTTTTCGAACGCCTCGAACAGCGCGGCGCGGTTGGCCAGATCTTCCATATCGATGAAGTCGAGAACGATGATGCCGCCAAGATCGCGCAGACGGATCTGCCGAACGATTTCTTTCGCCGCTTCGAGGTTCGTGCGAAAGACCGTCTCCTCGAGATTTTTCTTGCCGACGTATTTCCCCGTGTTCACATCGATCGCCACGAGCGCCTCGGTCTGATTGATGACGATGTAGCCGCCCGATTTCAACCAGACTTTCGAGTTCAGCGCCTTCGCGATCTCCGCTTCGATTCCGAACTCGTCGAAGATCGGCTCCTCGCGCCGATAGAGTCGGACGCGAGCCACGAGCGCCGGCTGAATCTGATCGAGAAACTCGACGATGCGCTGATACTGCTCAACCGAATCGACCCACACGGTTTTGAATTCGGGTGTGAGCACATCGCGAATGGTGCGCAGGACGAGATCGAGATCGTGATGAATCAACGTCGGCGCCGAAGCTTTGTCCGCGCGCCGGCGAATCTGATCCCACAAGTCGATCAGGTACTTCATGTCGGCGCGAAAATCGTCTTCGTTGTGCTGCTCGCCGGCGGTTCGGACGATGAACCCACCGCCTCCCTGCGGCCGAATCTTTTCGAGAATCTGCTTGAGCCGCAGCCGCTCTTCCTCGTTGTCGATGCGGCGCGAAACGCCGATGTGGTTCACAGTGGGCATGTACACGAGAAAGCGTCCGGGCAGCGTGATGTGACTGGTGATCCGCGCGCCTTTTCCGGCGATCGTGTCTTTTGAAACCTGTACGACAATCTCCTGCCCTTCGCGCAGAAGATCGGAAATCGATGTTTCCGGCCGCGGCGCCTCGTCGAGCGTGAGGTCTTCGCTCGATTCGCTTTCATACTCTTCGAATTCCTCGAGCACGTCGGAGACGTAGAGAAACGCGTCGCGATCGAGGCCCAGCTCGACGAACGCGGACTGCATTCCGGGAAGGACTTTCGTCACGCGGCCCTTGTAGATGTTGCCCACGACGGTCCGGTAGCGCGTGCGCTCGACCCAGAGCTCGACGACTTGTCCTTCGTCGAGAACGGCGATGCGCGACTCGTGCTTCGTCGCGTTGATCACGATCTCGCGCGCCATGGGCGGCGATTATGTCATCCCGTGTCTGTCGCGATACTGCTCGAGCCGCGCGGGGCTTTGCAGCGGATCTGCGAGTGCAACGTGGCCGTCGGGACGCACGAGGTAGCTCGCGTCGCGCGCGAATCCCGCGCGCTTCGCACTCTCGCTCCAGGGAAAGACCTGCAGTTGCAGCCCGCGTGAAGCGCAGGTTGCTGCCAGCTTGCGCGTCGCCGTTCCGTATACGTGCACCTGCCATTCGAGCGACTGAAGCGATGTGAAATTGTCCGGCTCTGAACCGATCCAGGGCAGGCGATCTCCGCCGTGAACGCTGCCGGCGCGCCCCTCGCTCAAAGCACTTTCGCGATAGTTGATCGTTGTCTGTGAGACCGTACGGAACATGAAGCGCCTCACCGAAGGCAGGCGAAACGCAGCGCCGATGACGCGTGGAGCGATGTGCACGCGAACAACTGCCGCGAGGCGCCCGCTTCTCGTGACGAACTGGAAGACGCGATCGGTCGTGGCGACCAACCGCCGTGCGAAGCCGATCCGCTCCGGCTCGTAGCTGTCGACAAGACCAATCGGCGCCCGTTCGCGCAGCACCGCCGCAAGTTTCCACGCGAGGTTTATCGCGTCGCCGATGCCGGTATTCATTCCCTGGCCGCCGACCGGACTGTGGATGTGCGCTGCATCGCCGAGAAGAAAGATGCGGCTTTCCCGAAAGCGAGATGCAACGCGGTGGTGCACGTGATAAGTCGAGAACCAGTTGACGCGGCGGACGTCGATGCGCAGTCGCTGCAAAAGGCCCTTGCTCACGTCATCCCAGCCGAGCTCCTTCTCGCTTTCCTTCTCGGCCTCGGGGCGAATGGTGCCGATCAGCCGTACGCGCTCCTCGTCTTTGAGCGGGAAAACGGCCGTGAAGTCGCTCGTATCGACAGAGACGTGGATCTGGCGATCGACTTGCGGCCCGCCCGCTTCAACGTCGGCGACGTAAAAGAGATGCTCGTAGGTGCCGCCGCCGAAGCTGATGCCGAGTTTCTCGCGTACGGTCGAACGCGCGCCGTCGCAACCGGCAACGAATGCCGCCTCGGTTGTCGACCCTTGCAGGTGAGCCACGACTCGATCGTCGAATTGTTCGAGGTCAATCAACTCTGTCTGCCGTTCGACGTGCACGCCGAGTTCTTCGAGCCGCTTGATCAGGAATCGCTCATGTTCGTCCTGCGGATAAATCAGCGCGTACTGATAAGGAGTGGCGATCGTTCCGAACCCGCCGAATTCAATGTGCGCCGCTTTTCGGCCGCGAACCCACAGATTTGCTGCGTTGAGCTCGAGCCCGGCGCGAACGATCTTGTCGACGAAACCGAGTTGGCGGTAGAACTCGAGCGTCCGTGCCTGCACGCCGAGCGCGCGTGAGCTCGTACCTGGCTCCGCGGTCTTGTCGATGATGCGGATGCGGATGCCGAGTCGCGCGAGCCAGAGAGCGAGAACGAGGCCCGTCGGACCGGCACCGACAATGAGAACTTCAGTCACTGGGCGGGGGATTGTAGACTGCTGGCGTGCCGCTCACGATTTACTTCGCCGGCGCGATCAGCGGCGGACGCGGCGACGTCGCACACTATCGCGAAATCATTGCCGCGCTCGAGCACGATGGACATCGCGTGCTCGCGGGCGCGGTGGCCGCGGAGAACGTTGGCGCAGATGGCGAACGGCTCGAATCAGCGGCGATTTTCGATCGCGACATCCGATGGATCGCCGACGCCGACGTTCTCGTCGCCGAGGTGTCGATGCCCTCGACAGGGGTGGGATACGAAGTGGCGACGGCGCGCTATCGATTCGGCATTCCGGTCATCTGCCTCTACCGCGCCGCGTACACGAAACGCTGCACGGCCATGGTCAGCGGCGATCCGAAAATCGAGCTGATCGAGTACGATGACGCGGCCGAAATGCTCGGCCGTTTGCGCGCGACGCTGGCGAAATACAGCACGGCAAGCGAAGGTTATTCACGCCGCCGCACTCCGGCATAGCTCAGTTGGTAGAGCAGCGGACTGTTAATCCGCGGGTCGTAGGTTCGAGTCCTACTGCCGGAGCCATTCCTCAGCCCCTCCACGTTCTGATATTCTTCGCCGCCTACAACAAAGGAGATCTGCGTGAGCCTACTGAGGCGAACTGTCGTCCTGCTGATTGTGGTTCTCATTCCCCTCGTGGCCGCGGCGCAGAACAATCGCAGCGCCGTAGCGATCACGGGGTCCGATGCAGCGACCTGCACCGTTCCCGATCCGTGCCGCACATTCGGCGTGGCCCTTTCCAAGACCAACGCCGGCGGAGAAGTGATCGTCCTTTCCTCGGGGGGTTATGGGCCATTTACGGTGAGTCAGTCCGTAACGATCGTGTCGCCGTCCGGAATCTACGCGGCGATCGCGCCGACCTCCGGGACGGGAATCGTCATTTCGACAGCCTCCGGCGCCTCTGTGGTGCTGCGCGGACTGTATGTGAATGGCGCGCTCGGTGGCAGCGTCGGTGTTTGGGTGCTCTCAGCGGGGACGATCACCTACCTCGAGAACATGGTGATTGCGGGCTTTTCGCTTGGCGGTGCCGTCGGGGTATACGAGACAGCGGCGGCCGACTTTCGGATTAAAGACAGCTTCGTTCGCAACAACTATTACGGAATCGCATTTTCCGGCGCGTCGGCGTCGTCGAGGGCGCGAGCAACGATCGATCATTGTCGCGTGGAAGGAAACACGTACGCAATCTCACCTGCCACGTTTACCGATACGACAGTGTCTGAGTCGCTGATGACCGGGAACTTCCGCGGCCTCAGTATCGACTCAGGAGGAACAGATATTGATGCCAGGGTAGCCGTCAACGACTCCGTCTTCGCGCAGAACAGCGTCGGAATTTTCGCCATTCGTACGCTGGCGCTGGTTCGCGTCGCAGGCAGCACGATCACGCAGAACACTCAATTTGCGCTCGACATCCAACAGGGAGCGCAGGTCACGTCAGCGGGAAACAACGTGGTCATCGACAATGCGGCGAAGGAAACATTTAGCGGCACGTTCGCCCTGCAATAGCCAGATATAAAAGTCTGCGTGCTTCTCCGCCGAGGTCGTGTGGGGAAAGGCCGTGCCTTTAGCGGTGTATCGCGCTCAAGTGAGAATAAGGAGGGCTGATATGAAAGCAGTCATTAGAAATGTGGTGGTCGTCATGCTGTTTGTCATCCCCGTCGGGGTGTTCGCACAGAACACGCGCAGCGCTGTGTCGGTCACAGGATCCGATGCTGCGACCTGCACGGTTCCCGATCCGTGCCGCACGTTCGGTGCGGCGCTTTCCAAGACGAACTCCGGCGGAGAAGTCATCGTTCTTTCCTCCGGAGGTTACGGGCCGTTTACGGTGAGTCAGGCGGTGACGATCGTTTCGCCGCCCGGCATCTACGCCGCAATCGCGCCGGCCTCCGGTATCGGGATTTCCATCTCGACGGCGTCAGGCGCCACAGTGGTCCTGCGCGGACTGTATGTGAACGGTGCAGGCGCACCCTATGGTATCTACGTGTTTTCGGCAGGTGCAAACATCTATCTTGAAAACATGGTGGTCGCGGGCTTGAATTGCTCTGGTTGTACAGCGGTCATCATGCCTCAGGACGGCAATCTTCGAGTCACCGACAGCTTTTTTCGAAACGATTTCTATGGCGTCTCGGTGGCTGGAACTTCGGCGACGGTCCGGGCCCGAGCGACGATCGATCATTGCCGACTTCTAGGGACCACCGTCGCCGTTCAGCCGTCCAACTTTTCCACAGTGACGCTCACCAATTCCCTCCTGACAGGCAACTTCCGCGGTATCAGCATCGATTCGCCTTCCGCAGATATTGATGCCCACGTGACAGTTGACAATTCGGTTTTCACTCAGAACTCCGTCGGCATCTTCGCCATCCGGACGGCCGCGCTGGTCTACGTCTCCAGCAGCGTGATTACGCAGAACACGCAGTTCGGCCTGGACATCCAACAAGGCGCGCAGGTCTTGTCGGCGGGAAACAACGTCCTCATTGACAACGCTGCTGGGGAGGCGTTCACCAACACCTTCGCGCTGAAGTAGGCCGGGCATGTACAAAAAGAACATCGTTCTCGCGGCCTTGATCGTCGCGATTCCACTGATTGCCAACGCGCAGAACACTCGCAGCGCCGTGGCGGTGACAGGGTCTGATGCCGCGACCTGCACTGTTCCCGATCCCTGCCGCACATTCGGCGTGGCCCTTTCCAAGACGAACTCGGGGGGAGAAGTCGTCGTTCTTTCTTCGGGAGGTTACGGTCCATTCGAAGTCTTTCAGTCGGTGACCATCGTCTCACCGCCCGGCATCTACGCGGCAATCGCGCCGCCGAGCTCCGGCACGGCGATTCGCATTTCGGGGCCGTCCGGCAACTCCGTGGTGCTGCGGGGTCTGTATTTGAACGGTTCTCTCGGTGGTTTTTTTGGTGTTTTCGTGGCCTCGACGGGCACGCTTGTCTATCTCGAGAACCTGGTGATTGCGGGCTTCTCTTCTAGTGGCTTTACAGGTGTACACAATCTGCAGTCGGACGTTCGAATGAAAGACAGCTTCCTTCGCAACAACGACATCGGAATCTCCTTGGTGGGCACCTCAGGCACGGCCAGAGCGCGGGTCACGATCGATCACTGCCGTCTGGAAGGACACACTTACGGCCTCTCGTCCAACAACTATTCTGATGCCACGGTGACAAATTCTTTGTTCACCGGTAACTTCCGAGGCGTGAGCATCGATTCTTTTTCTGCAGATATCGATGCGCGGATCAATATCGACAACTCTGTTTTCGCCCAGAACAGCGTCGGAATCTTCGCCATTCGCCCACTCGCGCTGATCCGCGTCTCAAGCAGCACGATTACGCAGAACACACAGTACGCGCTCGACATCCAGCAAGGAGCGCAGGTCATGTCAGCGGGAAACAACGTCGTGATCGACAACGCGGCGAAGGAGACATTCACCGGAACATTCACCCTGCAATAGGAGCTGCCGAAAACCGATGCAGGCGAGCTTGAACTCAGTCATGAGACGTCTCGTGCCGCTGATTCTGTTTCTCATTCCGCTCCTGGCCAGCGCGCAGAACACTCGCAGCGCCGTGTCAGTGACCGGATCTGATACTGCGACCTGCACCGTTCCCGATCCCTGCCGCACATTCAGCGTCGCTCTTTCGAAGACCAATCTTGGCGGCGAGGTGATCGTTCTTTCGTCGGGAGGTTACGGAGCGTTTAACGTTACGCAGGCCGTGACCATCGTTTCACCGCCCGGCATCTACGCGGCAATCGCGCCGAACTCCGGAACGGCGATCTCTATTTTGGTGGCGTCCGGCAACTCCGTGGTGCTGCGGGGTTTGGATTTGAATGGCTCTTTCGGTGCTGCTTCTGGTGTTGAAGTGGACTCGACGGGTGCAATTGTGTATCTCGAGAACCTGGTGATTGCGGGCTTCACCGCTCCTGGCTCTGGATTTGGTATCTACACTGGGCAGCAGTCGGACCTTCGAATTAAAGACAGCTTCCTTCGCAACAACGTCACCGGAATCTTCTTGTCGGGAAGCTCAGCCACGGCCAGAGCGCGGGTCACGATCGATCATTGCCGTCTGGAAGGAAGCACTTACGGCCTCTGGTCCTATAACCATTCCGATGCCACCGTGACGAATTCTCTGATGAGTGGCAACTCCCGAGGCGTGAGCATCGATTCTGTTGTGTCAGATATTGATGCGCGGATCACAATCGACAATTCTGTTTTCGCGCAGAACAGGGTCGGAATTTTCGCCATTCGCACGCTCGCGTTGATCCGCGTCTCCCGAAGCACGATTACGCAGAACACGCTATACGCGCTCGATATCCAGCAAGGAGCGCAGGTGCTCTCAGCCGGAAACAACGTCGTTGTCGACAATGCCGCCAACGAGACGTTCAGCGGTACGTTTGCCTTGAAGTAGGCCCCGTCATCCGGCGAGGACACTGCAAAACCGCTGACAGTGGTAAGCTGTTGACGGGTCCCCCATGGCGAGTACGACGACGCATCGCACAGCGAACTGCTGGTGTGGGCACGCAGGCCCTATGCACTACGGTGCCGAGGGCGTGCTGGCTTGCCGGCAGTGTACGCGCCCGCAGGTCGATGATTTGCCGATGCTGATGACCGAGCGGCGCCGCTTCGATCGTTTCCCTATCCCGAATCCCATTCGCACGTCGGTCGGAGCCTCGCCGGCGTATGTCGTTGATGCTTCGATCTCAGGAATCGGCGTTATGCAGCACGTTGAGGCGCCGCCGGTTGGAACCACTTGCAAGTTGATGTTTGAGTCCGATTTCGGTCCGATCACGCTCGAGTGCGAAGTGGCGCGCAGCGCAGTCAAGGACGGCACGGTTCAGACCGGATTGAGAATCGTCGCCGCCGATGACGAATCCGACTCACGTCTGCGCATGCTGGTAATGGAGCTGGCCATTCCGCTGGCACCCAAGCCGACCGGACACTAAGCCGCCGCCGCGTGATCCGCGGTGATGCGACCGTCGCGAATTTCCACCATTCTGCTTGCTCGACGCGCCAGCGCTGGATCGTGCGTGATGACCACCAGCGTGCGTCCCTGCTTCCACAGATCGGTAAAGATGGTCATGATGTCGCTTCCGGCGGAGGAATCGAGATTTCCCGTGGGCTCATCGGCGAGCACGATGTCGGGATTCATCGCCAGCGCGCGCGCGATTGCCACGCGCTGCATCTGACCTCCGGACAATTCCGTCGGCTTGTGGTCGACGCGGTCGCCCAGACCGACGCGCTCGAGCAGTTCCGCAGAGCGCCGCCGCCGCTCCGCAGGTCTGAGTCCGCCGAACAGCATGGGCATCTCTACGTTTTCCAGCGCGGTGATGTGCGGCAGCAGATTGAAATTTTGAAAAACGAATCCTACGCGGCGATTGCGGATCTCGGCCAACTCGTCGCGCGAAACGCCGGACACTGCCTGTCCGCCGAGCTCGTAGCAGCCGGTTGTAGGCGTGTCGAGGCAGCCGATGAGATTCATCAGCGTCGATTTCCCCGAGCCTGACGGACCTACGATCGCCACCATCTCGCCTTCGTGAATCTGCAGATCGACGCCTTTGAGCGCCTCCACTTTGACTTTGCCTGTGTCGTACACCTTCCGGATTTCCGACATGTTGATGATCGTCATTGGGACTCCTATTCGTATCGCAGCGTCGCGGCCGGATCGACCGAGGCCGCGCGCCTCGCGGGGAAATACCCGGCCAGCAGGCCGATGATGCCGAGGATCAGAGACGTGATTACGCCGATCTGCGGCGACAGAGTTGGCCGGCCGAGAAAGGACATCACTTTATTGTTCTCGATCGGGATGAAACTCGTGGCGGCGACCAGCAGGTTTGCGATCGTAATTCCGAGGGCGCCGCCGATGAACGTATAGACCACCGCCTCGAGCACGAACGGCATGATGATCCAGCGGCGCCGTGCGCCGAGCGCCATTTTCACGCCGATCTCGCGCGTCCGCTCCTTCACCACCGCGTACATGATGTTCGCCACGCCGACGCCGCCGATGAGGAGCGTGAGCGAGCCCACCACTCCGAGAAAAATCTGAATGCCGAGCAAAACGTTTTTCGTGACCTGCGAGCTCTTGACCATGTCCCATGTCGCGAGCGCGCGATCATCGGTCGGGTCGTAACCAAATTTCGGGCCGAGGATCTGGTTGAGCTTTTTCAGCTCGCTCTTCATCTCTTCCGGCCGCTGTGTCTGAATGACGAGAACATTCAACAGATCTCTGCCGAACTGCGCTTTGAACGTCGTAATGGGGATGGTGGCGTGATTCGTGTCGGGCCCGCCATACACGCCCATCTGCGTCTTGTGCTGCATCACGCCGATCACCGTGTACGGCGCATTGTTGATCAACAGCGTTTTGCCGACAGGGTTCTCGTCGCCAAAAATGTCCTTCGCTAGCTCGTCGCCGAGAAAAACCACCCGACGACGATTGATCTCGTCTTCGGGACTGAGGAAGCGGCCGCCTGCCACTGGATAGTGTTTGCGGTCTTCACCGTAAACGTAGTTGGTGCCGGTCACGCGGCCGTTCACGGTTTTCCGGCCGTACGTCAGCGCCGTTCGCCACGAGGTCACTTCGCCATGCACCGCTTGGAGCTCCGGCATGCGCTCGCGCACAAATTCAACGTCGTCGCTGTGCAGGCGGATCGGGCGGCCGGGCGGGAGGCCCTTCCACGGCTTCGTGGTCACATCTGGCCACATGACAGCAAGGTTTTCGCCGGTGGATCGGCGGTTCTTGTCGAGCTGCCGCTTCAGACCTTCGCCGAAAGCGAGCAGCAGAAGAATCGCGACCGTGCCCCAGGCAATCGCGGCGATCGTCAGGTAGGCGCGCTTCTTCTGCAGGCGCGATGAGCTGGCGAAGAGGTTGAGGATGATGTGTATGTCGCGTTTCATGAAGGGTTCAACTCCGAGCGCAGCGAGGAGTCAACCGAGGCGCCGCGATGCTGGCGGTGATCGGCATCGGTCGTGATGCGAGCGTTGATTCCTCGCTTCGCTCGGAATAGAAACGTCTTCATAGCTTCATCGCCACCACAGGATCGAGCTGCGCTGCCTCGCGAGCGGGAAAGTAGCCCGCGACAAAGCCCACCACGCCTAGCGCGACGGCGGTGAGAAGCGCCACGAGCGGCGACACAACCGGATCGCCAACGTACTCAGTGAATCCGAAGCTGGGGAAAATTGCGCACACGCCAAAAGAGATTGCAAAGCCGATCGCGCCGCCAATGAACGTAACAAGCATCGTCTCGATGAGGAACTGCGTCAGGATCCAGCGCTGCTTCGCGCCAAGAGCCATCTTGATCCCGATCTCGCGGGTGCGCTCCTCGACGACGACGTTCATGATGTTCGAGACGCCAATTCCGCCGACGACGAGTGTCAGCACGCCGACGAGGCCAAGGAATCCGTTGAACGCCAGCATGAACAAGTCGAAGAACACGAACTGCTCGGTCGTGTCCCACATCGACAGCGCCTCTTTGTCTTTGGCGTCAAATCGCAGTCGTTTGCCGAGTGCGGCGCTCATGCGTTTGAGCAACGCCTTCGTGTCATCTGCGCTCACCGCCTGAAACACAAAGTTGGAAACGTACTTCTCGCCCGTGAGGCCGTGATACGTCGTCAGTGGGATCCACATCTTGCCGCTATCGGGTCCGCTGTAGTTCGAGTCCTGATCTTTCTTGATCAGCGCACCGATGATCAGGAACGGCGATTGATTCACGAGGATTGTTTTACCGACAGGCGAGCTCGTGCCGAAGATATCGGTTGCCAGCTTCTCGCCGAGAAACGCGACGCGGCGCGAGTCGTGAACGTCGATCGCGTCGATGAACCGGCCGCCCGGCTGCGGAATCAGATTTCGCATCGCACCGAATTCCGCGGCCACTCCCGACGTATCGACGGACATCGTCTTTGTGCCGTACGAGACTCTGAAGCTCTTGGAGTACTCCGCCGAAATCGCCTTTAATCCCGTCACGTTCCCTCGGATCGTCTCGAGGTCTTCGTCACTGATGCGAATGCGACGGCCTTTGCCGAGGCCTTCGTAGGGAATCGAAGTCAATCCAGGCCAGGCGATGACGATGCGGTCGCCGAGTCCCGCGGTCGACTTGACGAGCTGCTTGTGCAGCCCCGTTCCGAACGCAAGCATCAAGCTGATCGCGACGGTGCCCCACACGATCCCGAACACGGTCAGGAGCGTGCGGAGCTTCTCGCTCTTTACGTCGCGGATGAGCTGTTTGAAGACATCTTTCAGAGTAACCATTTCGATTTTTAAGGTTGTCGGTTGTCAGTTGTCGGTTGTCCACGCCCGCCCGACAACTGAGAACCGATAACCAGCAACGCGCGGCGCTAGCCGCGCGATTTATGAGATTTCTTTCGGTGGCCGCTCGACGACGCGATCGCCTTTCTTCAGTCCCGAGATCACTTCGACGTTCAAACCGTCGGAAATGCCGGTTTTGATCTCTATCTTTTTTGCAGGATCCTTAGCCGATGCTCCGGCGAGCTCCACGGTCGCCTTCTTGCCGCCGTCGTCGAACGTCACGAGACGCTCCGGAATCACCAGCACGTCCTTCTTTTCGCGAATGATCACGTCTGCGTTCGCCGAATATCCGGCGCGAAGAGTGATCTTGCTCGACGGGTCGAGCTCCACTTCGACATCAAACAGCGTTGCGCCTTCCTTCTGTTGTGCCTGCGGCGCGATTCGCGAGACATGACCGGTCACGACGTCGGTCGGCAGCGCGCCGACTTTGATGCGCGTCGGCATCCCGCCTGCGAGCTTGCCTACATCGATCTCATCGACGGTGCCTTTGAAAATCAAATCGCGCATATCAGCGATCGTGGCCATCTCGGTTCCTGGCTGATATGAGGTGAGCGGCACGATCGGATCGCCCGGATTCACGGACCGCGTGAGCACCGTGCCCGCGGCCGGCGCCCGGATGATCGATTCGGTCCCGAACTGCGTGAGCCGTCCTTTGCGCGTTAGGTCGCGATTCTGCTCGGCTTTCGTGAGCGCAACGTGCGCGAGGTCGTACGCCTCCTTTTTCGCATCCAAATCCGATTTCGGGAGAACGCCTGAACGGGACAGCTGAACTGCTCGTTGGTATTCGGTCTCGGCGCGCCGGAATGATGCCCGCGCCGATTCGACCTGCCGATCCACCTCAGTCACCTCGAGCGGAGTAGGATCGGGCGCGATCTCAAAGAGCGGATCGCCGGCTTTTACCGTATCGCCAACCTCAACCAGAGCCTGGCGAACGATGCCCGAGATCTTCGACTTAACCTGAAACTTCTGACGCGGCTGAATCTGGCCGACGGCCACTGCCTTCTCGACGATCGAGCCGGTCGTGACGTCGACGAGCTTCGGCCCTTCGTTTCCTTTTTTGCTGTTCCGCGAGATCGCGTATACGGCAGCGCTCGCGCCGGCGATCACAGCTAGAAAAATCAGCGTTTTCCAGAGCTTCCGCATTAAACGTTCTCCTGCTCTTGTCAGTACGAAGGATTGGACGATAGGTTTGCGACCGGGGTTAGTGGCTCAATATTTTGCAAGCTCTGCATTGACAAAACTTGTTTGCCTTGAATAATTGAACCCAACCAGCCGTTAGCCGACACACGTCCAGAGGAGACACTGTCATTCTCAAGGTCGATCAACTTCCCGATAGCCGCCGCGCCATTCTTCTGGCTTTGAAGCGCCAGGGGCCAGCTACGATCGCGCAGCTTGCGGACGAGCTGCAGCTCACCGGGGAAGCGGTCCGCCAGCAGTTGCTGCAGTTGCAGCGCGAAGGCTGGATCGAAGCGAAGATCGCCCGCTCACCCGATCGCGGCCGGACGGGCCGTCCGGCGACGAGTTACAACCTCACCGAGGCGGGCGACCATCTCTTTCCGAAGAATTACGACCTGTTGAATGTCGCCATGCTCGACGCCGTGGCGAGCGAGCTCGGTCCCGAAGGGGCGAAGCGCGTGTTCCGACGCGTCACCGACGAGCGCGTCGCGACGACTGAGTCGACGCTTCGCGGAATGACGTTGGAACAGAAAGTCGAGGTTCTGAAAAACCTCTACTTTGAAGGCGATCCATACATGGAAGCTGAAGAAGTGTCTGATGGATTCGTGCTGATCGAGCGGAATTGCCCTTACTTGAATACAGCGATGCGGCGTCCCGCGTTCTGCTCCATCTCCGTCAACGCCCTCGCCCGTCTCCTCGGGGTTCGCGTTGCGCGGGAAGAAAAATTTCAGAACGGCGCCGGCCGCTGTGTCTTTCACGTC
>QHVY01000485.1 GCA_003223695.1 Acidobacteriota bacterium | reverse complement strand
TATCACCTGACCGGCGACCGCTGGAAGTGTCATCGTGCGCTACTTCCGGATCAGCCGGATGACGGATTCACCGTTTCCGCCAACGAATCGCAGGAGCAGATCGATCTCCTGTGCCGGACGTACGAGAGCGGCGACGCGGAGGCAAAGCGGATGACTCGAATGATCGCAGAGCTCAGTGTCACTCGCTGATGTAGAGCCGACTCTCAGTCGGCTCGCGCCGGCTAAGAGCCGGCGCCACGTTTCAGCGTCACTCGGTGATGTAGAGCCGACTCTCGGTCGGCTCGCGCCGGCTAAGAGCCGGCGCCACGTTTCAGCGTCACTCGCTGAACGGCGCGGCGACGAGAACCGTGGCGATCGTTTCGCCGGCGTTGACACTCGTGATGCCGGTCTCCACGACAGCAAATCCATTCGCCTGCACCATCGATGTGGAGACGCCGGATCCCTGCGCCGTCATCGGATACGCGAGCAGCTCGCCGTCGCGCGCCACCACACGAATGCGCAGATAATTTCGACGATCGCCGCGCGATTTCAGAGGACCCATCAGGCGCGTCACCACGGTCGGCGGCAGAATCGCGCGCGTCTGTCCCATCGCTTTGCGCAGCGCGGGCGCGATGAACAGGAGAAACGACACCATGCACGACACGGGATTGCCCGGCAATCCGAAATAGAGCCTGCCGCGCACGCGCGAGAGCACGACCGGTTTTCCTGGCTTCATAGCGATCTGCCAGAACTTAGTCTCGGCGCCGAGGGCGTCGAGCGCGTCTTTGACGAAGTCGTAAGCGCCAACGGAAACGCCGCCGGACGAAATGATGAAATCGGATTCGAGAGCAGACTCGATCGCGGCAATCGTGGCCTCACGAGTGTCGGGAACGATGCCCATCATGCGCGGCTCGGCTCCCGCTTCATGCGCTAGCGGACTTCCACGATTTCATCGCCAGTGGAGATGATCGCGATCGCCGGTTTTCGCGACACGCGCACCACGGATTTCTGCACGCTGGCGAGCACGCCGACTTCTGCCGCGCCGACCGGCGTTCCCTCATGCAAGACCACTTCGCCCGCCCTCATGTCTTCGGCGCGTTTTCGTAAATTCGTTCCGCGTTTTAAAGGCTGGTTGACCGTGACGAAATCCGAGCCGGCATCGGTGATCTCGACATGCGCCACAGTGTCGGCGCCGTCGGGAATCAGGGCGCCGGTCATGATGCGGATCGCTGTGCCTGGCTCGACGCGTTTGGTTGCCACCTTGCCGGCGGGAAGATTCTCGATGACCTTCAGTCGCACCGGCGGATTGGCGATGTCATCGGCGCGAACCGCGTAACCGTCCATTGCCGTGTTGTCCGCCTGCGGCACGTCGGCCGGGGCGACGATGTCCTGGCGCAGCACGCGGCCGAGCGCTTCCGTGAAAACGACATTCTCGCTGCCGAGGAGAGTGACTTCGGCGAGGACGCGCTCCTGCGCTTCTTCGACGCTGATCATGCGCTCGCCGGCGCGGGGTGTTTGGAAGGTTGTCATCGATTCACCACAGAGAACACAGAGAGCACGGAGATGTCTCTGTGTGCTCTGTGGTGAATTTAACCACCGGAAAATGCAACGACAATCTCCACTTCATCGCCGCTGTTCAGCCGGACATCTTTCTCGCCGTGAATAATCAGCTCGCCGTTGATCGCGAAGTTGTAGAGCTCATCGCGCTCGCCGTCGATCCCCAGCTTCTGGATGATCTCATCGAGCGAAGAGGCGTTCATCGTAACGACCTCGCCGCGCCCATCGCGCAAGGGCTCTGGAACGCGGACAGTGATCATGATGTTAGTACCGCCTCGAGCTCGGACCGAAACTCCGGCCGTGGCACGCCGTCTTCGGTCAGGTTCGAGATTTCGTAGAAGCGGGAGAGCATCGCATCGAACTCCCCGCGGTCGATCTTCTCGCCTTTGTACGGGCCGACGCCGATCGACTCCTCGAACCAGCGCTTCGGCAGCGTATCGTCTTTGCGCGTGACGCCAAGCTGCGAGTTGATCATGCGCTCGACGCCCATGATGTTCAATCCGATGTGATCGATCTGCTCGACGCTCAATTCGATGCCGGTGACGTTCGCGACCTGATCGACGAATTCCTCGTAACCGGGCAGCGAGGGCGAATTGAAAAGCTTGGTCGTGAAGCGGCACATCCCGACGGCGTCGCCAACCGCGAAAATGTTTTCGCATCGACGCACGGCGATTTCTTTTCCGTCATAGCTGTTCGGCTCTGCGGAAACGTCGCCGCCGTACAGCTCGCGTTTGAAGTCGGGAGAGTCGTTGATCTTCGCGTTGATCTCCAGCGTCACGCGATTGCGGAGGTGATCCATCCCGCGCGTGGCCACGGCGAGTCCGAGGGCGAATGCTTTGAGGATGCGGGCGTCGTGCGGATCGCTCTGCGTCAGGCCTTTCACGGCCATCAGGTAGTCGAGCGCTTCCGGCGGATAGTGGCCCTTTTCGACCGCGCGCGAAGAGTCGGCGATTACGTCTCCGAATCCTTCCCGTTTCGCGGTCATAAAGAGAAGT
>QHVY01000115.1 GCA_003223695.1 Acidobacteriota bacterium | reverse complement strand
GGAATGCCGCGATGGACATTGCGAAGTGTGTCAAAGCAGTTGCGTGAAACCATCTCTACTCGAAGTCAGCCTGAGCGCAGCCGAGCTTCGCGGAGCGTCGCTGCAACAGTATCTGAAGACGCTCGACGCGTTGGGACTGCCCGGAGAGGTCACACTCGCATGGGTGACTCAATTGCCGATCTAACCGATTTCGCTCTGATCGGGCACCAGGAGAGTTGGCGAGCGGCTGCCGACGTCATCTCCGTGCTCCGCGGTTCGGAACGCGCGCCGCTCCCCGATGATGAGATCAAGGACATCCTTCCATGGATTCCGCCGCGGCCCGTCTGCCGCGTCGAAGTCGGATCGATCACGGGAGCGAAAGCGCGCGGACTCTACATCGACGCTTTCATTCCTCCCGACCGTTTGGGTGCCGATCACGTGCGCGAGAATCTAGTCCGCGTCCGAGCGGCGGCGGCCTGCGCGATCAGTGCCGGAGCCAGGATCGTGAGTCTCGGAGGATTCAGCTCCATCTTGATCGAGGGCAACTTCGATCAGCTTCCGCAAGGACGCGACACGGTGTTCACCACCGGCAACACGTTGACGGTTGCTCTCATCGTCCAGGGGCTCAAGAAGATGTCCGCTCTGGTCAACCGGAACCTCCGAAGATCAACGCTGCTTGTGGTTGGGGCAACGGGCGACGTGGGTTCGGGCTGCGTCCGGTGTTTGGCAAGTATGGTGAAGCGGGTGTTGCTCTGCGCGCGCAATACGGATCGACTTCGCAGGCTCGCGGAAGAGGTGAAGGCTTATGGAGTTCAGGTCGAGATCGCGACGGACGTCCAGCAATTGACGACGCAACCCGATGCGGTGATCTGTGCCGCGAGCTTGCCTTCGCCGTCGCTGCTGTTAGGTCGAGTGGCACCCGACGCGATTGTCTGCGATGCGGGCTACCCGAAGAATCTGTCTCCATCGGCCGCCCCACCTGACATCACCGTCTTCTTCGGAGGCCTCGGACAAATCACTGGCGGATTGAAATTCGCGCCTGATCTTGGTGGAATCATAAATCGCCATCCGTTCGCCGATGTGGCCCAGGGATGTCTGCTCGAAGGCATCGCTCTGACTCTGGAGGGGAGACTGGAACCTTTTTCTCGAGGTAGAGGATTGATCACCCGCGCGCGCGTCTCTCGCGCCGCTGTACAACTCTGCGGGACCGGTGGAAGTCTCAGATCGGATCGCGGTAGCGTCGTAAGCGCACGGCGCCCGCGAGGCATGCCGCCGCGACGAAGAGGCCGATCCACAAGCCGGGCCTGGTCAAGAATTCTCCCGGGTTGAAATGGACGAACATCGAGCCGCCGCCTTTCATACTGTCTTTCATCTCACCTCCGCTGAGGATCGAACCGATCATGGTGCCGAAGCGAGAGGTATTGAAAACCATCTTCTCGACCACACCGATGGCCGCCGGCGGCAGGAAAGCCCAGAGAAACGGCAGCCGCTTCGCCCATGCTGAGACCAACAGAAGCCAGGCGAAAACCGGCGCGTAGCCGAGCGAGTGGACGCTCAGAAGGTGCCAGAACAGCCCTACCCACATTCGCAACCACGGCAGCGCCCATAGCGCGGCCGGGCTGTGCCCCTGCGTCAAAAGGAAGGCGCTGCTCAACAACAGCATGATCAAGTGCGTCGCGAGCGCGATCACGAACGTAACGACGGGCAGAATGACGAGCGGGATGGCCATTTTCGCAAGCACAGTGGTCCGATCCGAGACCGGCATCGATTTCCAGAAGAGAATGCTGCGGTCGCGGCGCTCGCCATAAAGCGCGTCGAGACAATAGAAGATCGCCACGATCAACGTTGTCCCCATCAGCACCCCTGCGGCGATGTCGTAGTGCTGGGCGATCTTGTCCGGCGGCGTATCGAACTTCACGGTGTGTCGGCCGGCAAGCGTCGCGATGAGGGCGCCAAATACGATAACCGCCGCAACAATCAGCGGTGCGATGTAGATCGAGCGGTTCTCCCACACCTCGCGGCGCACGGACCAAACCATCGTTCGAAAATTCATTGCGTCCCTCCTTGTCCTTCGATCACCGCCACGAACACATCGGCAATGCTCGGTTTGCGGACTTCTCCCAGCGCAGCGAGCTCCGCACGGTCGGCACCGTCGAATAGCAGAATGGTGCGTCCGAATACCTGGCGCTCGTAGATCGGCCGAAGCGCTCGCGCTGCAGCGACGCGATCCGGATTGACGGCGACCTCGAGATAGCGCGCTTCGAACTGCTCCATACTGCAACCGAAAACGATCCGACCGCGGTTGATGAACAGCACATCGGTGAGGACGTCCTCGATCTCTTCGACCTCATGCGTTGTGACCAGAATCGTGCGGGTCTGATCGAAGTAGTCGTTCAGCAGCGAATCATAAAACTGTTTGCGGTACAGAATGTCGAGCCCGAGCGTCGGCTCATCCAGCAGCAGCAATTTCGCGTCGACGGCCATCACCAGCGCGAGGTGGAGCTGCGCCACCATCCCCTTCGACAACTCCCTGACTTTGCTTTTGCGCTTGATCGTGGTCTTCGCGAGAAATCCTTCGGCTTTCGCGCCATCGAATCGCGGGTGCACACCGCCGGCGTACTCGAGCAGGTGAGAGACGCGAATCCAGCGCGGCAACACGGCGACGTCGGCGATGAAGGCAACGTCGCGCATGAGCTCTGAGCGCGCCGCCCACGGATCGCGCCCGAGGACGTTGAGTTGTCCCTCGTACGGGGTCAGACCGAGAATCGCGTTGAGCGCGGTGGTCTTGCCAGCTCCGTTGGGACCGATCAGGCCGACGATTCGCCCTTCGTCGACGCGCAAATCGACCCCGTCGAGAGCGACCGTCGTTCCGAAGACTTTGCGAATGCCGCGTGCTTCGATGGCCGCCATCAGGGCTTTCCCCCGCGCTGTTTCAGAAGGTCCTTTGGGGACAACCCCAGCAGTTGCATCTTCTCCTGAAGCCGCGGCCATTCATCGTCGAGAAATTTCTGGCGCTCGTTCTTCAATAACAGCTCGCGCGCGCCGGCGTTGACGAACATGCCGCGGCCTCGCTTCATCTCGACGAGCTGTTCGTCGACGAGCTCCTGGTAGGCTTTGAGAACCGTGAGCGGATTGAGCCGATAGTCGGTGGCCACGGTTCGAACAGATGGCAGCGGATCACCTTCGTTGAGCACGCCCTCAAGGATCATGGCGACGACACGATCCCGAAGCTGGCGGTAGATCGGCTTACTGTCGTCCCACTGGCGGTCCATCCTGACGCGTTATTTCGCCCGCTGCTTCCGGTGATGGTGCGCATCAACGATTGTAAACGCTGCCTCGCGCGATGAAGTGGTCTTGTGGGGCGGTCAATATTCCGATTGTCGCGAATGATCGCGCATTCTGCTTGCTGAAGAGCGAAGCGAAGCTCCGCCACATCGGCATGCAGCGTCGCTGAACTGTTTCTACTGCGACATCTGGGTCCGAGGACTGAACGAGATTGCGAAGGCGCGTAGTCAGACTCGCACAGATGGCGCTCATTTGGGTGCTGCGCGATCGGCGCCGCCTCGACTCTCGTCGGGGCCTCGAGTGTGGCGCAACTGGCGGAGAACCTTGCTGCGCTCGATCAACCGAATTTTACGGAGGAGGAACTCGCCAAGATCGACCGTTACGCTGTCGACTCAGGAATCGATCTTTGGCGGTCGTCTCTGATCTCTGAGACTTCATCCTGTTTTTTTGGCGCGAACCGGCGGCTTTACCTTGTTCTTCACCGGTTTGATGCTCTGGAGGTAAGCCCACATCGCTTTCAGATCATCGTCCGTCATCTTCGCGTAGTTGTCCCACGGCATCGGCGGGAGGATCGAGCCGCCGTCGGGAGTCTTCCCGGTACGCATCGCCTTGATGAACGACGTCTCGTTGTACTCCTTGACGATTCCCGTCTCCGGATCGGGCGTCAGGTTCGCGCCGTAGCTGATTCCCCACGGACCATGAAACGCGGTTGAGCCGGCGGAGCTGACAACCTCGCCCGACTTTATCGGTTTCGACGGAGCGGGCGCGTTCGACGGCGACCCTGACAGCAATCGCGCGCGATCCGGCTCAATCGATGCGGTTTTCGGCGTGTGACAATCACCGCATCCCCCGACCGTGACAAGATACGCACCGCGCTCGACGACGGCAGTTGGGGCCTTCGACTGAGCAAAGAGCGGTAGCGCACAAAGTGAGAAGAGTAGAGTCATCTTCTTCATTCAAGCCTCCCTGGCGATGCATTCCGCGTTTCAAGAAATGCGCCCGCGTCGAACTTCTATTGATCGAAAGAAAGGCGGCGGCATGACGACGAAACTCGGCTTCATCGGAATGGGACACATGGGCAGTCACATGGCCGCCCGACTGCGCGGCGCCGGATATCCCGTCACCGTCTATGACCGCTCGAAAGAAAAGTCTCAGGCCGAATCTCCACGAGAGTTGGCAGCCCATTCCGAAGTGATCCTGATGTCGGTGACTGATAACGCGGCCGTGGAGCAGGTTATGTTCGGACCGGGCGGCGCGTTGGAGGGATTGCAAAAAGGATCGCGAATCATCGACCTGAGCACGGTGTCTCCGGGCTCATCACGCCGTCTGTACAACGCGGCACGCGAGAAAGGTGCGGCGATGATCGATGCTGCCGTTTCTGGAAGCGTGCCGCAGGTCGATCAGGGCAGTCTGGTCATCTTTGTCGGCGGCGATCAGCAGACCTATGAGCAGTGCCGACCGATTCTCGAGATCCTCGGCCAACACATCTTCTATATGGGACCGAGCGGCATGGGGACGACCATGAAGCTCGTGGTCAACACTCTGCTTGGCCTGGGCATGCAGGCTTTGGCGGAAGCGATCGTCCTGGGTCAAAAGGCGGGACTGGAAAAAGGTCTGCTGCTCGAAGTCCTGGAGCAAACGGCTGTGATGTCACCGAGTCAGAAGTCGAAACTGGCGAATGTGGGGAGCGACCAATATCCGACTCTGTTCGCCCTTTCGCTCATGCATAAGGATCTTGGCCTGGTCATAAGGCAGGCAGCTGAGATTTCGGCCTCCATGCCCGCAACGGCAGCCGCTGAACAGATGTACACAGCGGCAATGGCAAAAGGAACAGACGAGGATTTCTCGGTGGTGATCCGCTTCATGCAGCAGCTCGCCGGGCTGCCTCATACGACCGGCGGCAGTGGCGTGACCAGCGCGCGATTCGTAAAATACTGACTCCGGAGATTCCGGAGAAAGTAAGAGCATGACGACAGCCGAAGCGACCGCCCCGATGACCGCGGAAGAGATCGTCTCTTTGACGAAGCGTCACAACATCTTCTCGTGGTCCGCGCAGGGAAGCCTCAATCCGATTCCGATGGTGCGCGGCGAAGGCATCTATTTCTGGGATGCCAACGGCAAGCGCTATGTCGACATGAACTCGCAGCTCATGTGCGTCAATATCGGGCACGGCGATCGCCGTGTCATCGATGCCATCAAGCGCCAGGCCGATGAGCTGGTCTATGCCGGCCCCGGCATGGCCAGTCCGGTCCGTGCGCGCGTCGGCCGCATGCTGGCGGACCTGACGCCCGGCGATCTGAATCGCTTTTTCTTCACGTTAGGCGGCGCGGAGGCGAACGAAAACGCCATCCGGATCGCTCGAATGGTCAGTGGCCGGCAGAAGATCATGGTTCGCTATCGCTCCTATCACGGCGCGACCGCCGGCGCGATCTCACTTACGGGCGATCCGCGGCGATGGGCCAATGAGCCGGGCATTCCGGGCGTAGTGCGCTTCTTCGATCCTTATAAATATCGAAGCCATCTCTACCGCGAAGGCGACAGCGACGCGGTGTTCACGCGGAAATGCCTTGACGAGATCGAGGAAATTCTCACTTACGAAGGACCGCACACTGTCGCCGCCATCTTCATCGAGACCGTGACGGGAACGAACGGTCTGATCGTCCCGCCGGACGGATATCTTCAAGGCCTTCGCGAGATCTGCGATCGTCACGGGATTTTCCTCGTCTGCGATGAAGTGATGTGCGGCCTCGGTAGAACCGGACGGTGGTTTGCGGTCGATCACTGGAATGTCGTGCCGGACATGATCACCATGGCCAAAGGCCTGACCTCGGCGTATCTACCCCTCGGCGCGGTTGCGGTCAGCGACCGGATCGCTTCCTATTTCGATAAGAACGTCTTCTACGGCGGCCTGACTTACAACGCGCATCCGATGAGTCTCGCCGCCGCCGAGGCGTGTATCCAGGTGATGCTGGAAGACGACACCATGAATCACACGCAGCGAATGGGCCGCGTGCTCGCCGAGCTCCACGCGGGGATGAAAGAGAAACATCCGTCGGTCGGTGATGTGCGCTCGATCGGGCTGTTTGGAGTTCTCGAGCTGGTGCGCAATCGTCGGACGAGAGAACCGATGGCCCCCTTCAACGGCACCAGCACGGAGATGCAGAAGCTCGGCGCGTATCTGCGAGAGCAGGGGATGTACGTCTTCATCAACTGGAACAATCTCTTCACCAATCCGCCGCTCTGCATCACCGAGGATCAGTTGCGGCAGTCGTTTGCAGTGATCGACAAAGCGCTCGAGATCACGGATGCCGCGATGGCAAGTTAAAAGCCTCTGCAAGCAACCGTCTACTGAAGTCGAGGAGGACTGGTATGAGCCACGGCAAACCGATTCACCGCACCAGCCTATTCACTTTCGCGTGTCTGATATTCGCGACTGTCGCCGTTGCCCAGTGGAACACGTCGACACCGCCGCCTCCGCACCAGAAACAAGCGCCGGAAGTGGAGAAGACCCTCAAAATCTTCGACACGCTCGACTTCGACGTCTTCAGTAATCAGAAGTGGGACCGGCTCGGCGAGAGCCACGCGAAAGACATCATCGTGACCTGGCCCGACGGCCACGATACGTTTGGCATCGAGCGGCACATCCAAGATCTCAAAGCGATGTTCGTCTATGCACCTGACATCAAGATCAAGGTGCACCCCATTCGCTTCGGCTCAGGAGATTGGACCGCGGTTTCCGGCTTCATGACCGGCACATTTTCAAAGCCGATGCCGGCACCGGGCGGAAAGTCGATCCCGCCGACAGGCAAGCATTTCAACCTCGGAATGATCACTGTCGGACATTGGAAGAACGGGAAGATGGATCACGAGTGGCTGTACTGGGACAACCAGGATTTCATGAAGCAGATCGGACTGGCCCACTAGTTCATTTCAGGCGCAGCAAACCATCGAGGATCGTGAGCGGGTCGGTGGGCATCCGGACAGGCGCTCTCGCATTCGGGACAGAAGATACAGAGGCCGAGGTCGACACTGCCGTCGCTGACGCGGATCGCAACTCGTCGGACAGGCGTCCGCACAGGCGCGGCAGCCGTCGGGACACCGCGTCGAATCAATAGCTGGCGCACCTCGGAAATGGTTCGGCAGCGCCGGCGGCGCGCCATCCGGGTATGTGGAACAATCTCTTCACCAATCCGCCGCTCTGCATCACCGAGGAGCAGTTGCGGTAGTCTTTTGCGGTGATCGACAAGGCACTCGAGATCACGGATGCCGCGACGGCAAGCTAGGCGCCTAGCTCCGCGTCTAGTAGACAAGTCCGGACGATCATTTGCGAGTTTTTCGCCATCACTGATGGCCGCGCGATGACCCTTACAATGCCATGCTCGAGGTGCCCGGCATGCCGCATTGGCTTCTCACTCTGTTTGGTCGATATGGCTACGTCGCGCTCTTCATCGGAGTCTTTCTCGAAAATCTCGGTATCCCTGTTCCTGGGGAGACGGTGTTGCTCGCAGCCGGCTTCTTCGCCAAGCAAGGCACATTACGGCTGTCGATCGTCATACCGTGCGCAATCGTGGCGGCGATTTTCGGCGACAACTTCGGATATTGGATCGGCAGGTTGGGCGGTCGGAAGTTCATCGAGCGACGTGGCAAGTACATCGGGCTGTCAGCAAAGCGGCTCTCAGGCGTCGAAAAGTATTTTCGCCAGCACGGCCCGCGCACGATTTTCGTTGCTCGCTTCATCTCCGGGCTTCGCGTCGTCGCTGCGCTCGCCGCCGGAGTGACTCATGTTCGGTGGCCGACATTTCTTCTCTACAACGCTGCCGGCGCGATCGTCTGGGCAACGGCGATGGCGTTCCTGGGCTTTCTATTCGGACAGAGCTGGTCTCTCCTCGAGCATTGGGTGGGTGGGGCGGGCCTCGTACTTGTCGGGCTCGTCGCGACCGCAATTCTGTTCGCAGTTTTGCGACAGCAACGCACTCGGATCGCCGCCTGGCTTGGCGAATGGCTACCCGAAAGTGTCACTTTGTACGAAGCTTGGCTGCTCGCCGTCTCATTGATCGCGGTCGGGTTGCTCGGCAAGATTACGGAAGACGTCGTCACGCGCGAGTCGACGCCGTTCGATGAAGCAGTATCACGATGGATCACGTCGATTCATTTTCCAGGCGTTCACGTTCTCATGAACGTCGCCAATGCGCTGGGCTCGGGTCCAGCAATCGTTGGCGCGACGATCGTCGCGATCATCTGGCGGTGGCGTCGCGGCGATCGTAACTCCGTCGCGATCATCACCGGGCTCGCGCTGGTGACACAACTTCTCGATGCAGTGTTGAAAACGACTGTTCATCGAGTTCGGCCGGAGCCGTTGCACGCATACACCAGACTGTATCTGGCGAGCTTTCCCAGCGGCCACGCGATGAACACAGTTGCCACGTATGGCTTCATCGCGATTCTGATTGCACGTGAGCAGCCGCGGCTCCGCCGCTTTCTGTTCGTTATTGTCCTTCTCGTGTCGTTGATGAACGGAGTGGCACGTATCTATCTACAGCTGCACTGGCCGACAGACGTGCTGGGCGGTTACTGCGTGGGACTTCTGCTGCTTTCAATTGCCGTCTTCTGGCTCGAGCGGCTCGAACCGGAGCTGGAGACTTAGTAATTAGTTCCGATCCGCACAGTCGCCTTCTGCGAAACAGGGTCAATCGATACCACCTCGATGTTCACTGCTGTTGTCGAGTAGCGATCGCCGGCGAGAAGAACGCGCTTTAAATACGAACGCAGATTTTTCTCTTCGTGAATGAGGACTGCGTCGGAGGGAAGCCCCCGATCCCAGTCCGCTTTGTGCCGGTACTCAATTGTGAGAATTGATGCACCGTGGTAGGCGGGCCTGATTTCCACCGCATACAGACTTCCGCTCTGGACCGGCTGATTTAACGGCGAAAGCTCGATCGGGTCGCTGAAGTCGTGCCTTTGGATCGACAGCAGACGTCCGTTGCGCAAACCGCCGAGGGTCCGCAAGGCGAACACATTGAGACCGGGTCCAAAGGTTCCGCTCACGCCCTGGAAGGTGCTCGGATAGTAAAAGGCGTTCATCGCGCTCATGATGTCCCAGGCGTCGCAGTACTCTCCGCTTGCGCTGATGCAGGGCGAAACGTTTTCGCCAAACGAATGTGGCAACCCAAAAAGGTGTCCCATCTCATGAGCGATGAATGTCGACTCCAACAACTGCGGGTTCTGATCGACGATCACCACGCCATTGCCCGCGGCGCCGTGATCGACTCCCCAGTTCTGGACCACGATGACGCCGTCGTACTTGCCGAGGTCGATGCCGTGCGCGGCCGCAGTATCTCTTCCCCATTGCACGAGCGTGTTACGTCCGCCGGGAAAGACCAGCCGCGCGACTTCGCTGCTTTCGTGACTCATCGTGAACCAGCCGTGGACCTCGGACGTGCCCAGGTCAATGGTGCCGAGAGTCACATCTCTCCAGTAATCCGCCATCCCGCCCGTGCCCAGGCGGGTGTAGTAATTCTTGTAAAAATGCGCCGGCCGTGTTTCCAATTGTTTGTCGCGGAACTTACAAAGGATGATCGCCAAGCGTAGTTTGCGGACGGGCGCTTCAGTTACCGGTCCGATAGCAGCGGCAACCGGAAAACTCACGAACAGGAGCAGTGTCGCCCAAAGCTTTCGATTGCTGCGGACGGGCATGAGCGCGACGACGTTACACCGAGGAGTGTGTTTTGTCCGATGCGGTCAAAAGCATGAAACTCTCGGGATCGAGGGCCGCGCTGAAGTAAGAACCTTGCGCTTCCTGGCAGCCATGGTCTTTGAGAAACTCGAATTGCTCGCGCGTGTCGACGCCGTCCGCGGCGACGCGAATGTGTAGCCGGCGGCTCACTCCGATGACGGCGGTGACGATCGATGCATCGGCTTCGGCGGTTGCGACATTGGTCAAAAGACCACGATCCATTTTGACGGCATTGATTGGCAGCGTGCGTAAAGAACCGAGGGATGAGTAGGAGCTGCCAAAGTCGTCGATGGCGATCGACACGCCGACATCGCGCAGCGGATTGAGAAGCTCGGTCGTCAGATCGAGATCACGCATTGCTGTTGTCTCGCGAATTTCGAGCTCCAGCGACGCGGGGTCGATCCCGGAGTCATCAATGGCGCGGCGAACCGCGGTGGCGAGGTCTCGCTGTTGAAACTGGCGTGCGGAGATGTTCACGGCCATACGCAGCGGCGGCAATCCGGCATCGGCCCACTGCCGGAGCTGACGGCACGCCATGAACAGCGCCCATTCGCCGAGTGCCACGATCAGGCGTGTCTCTTCTGCGACAGGAATGAAGTCGCGCGCTTCGATCATGCCGCGTTCGGCATCGTTCCAGCGGATGATCGCCTCCGCGCCGACGGTCAGTTTGGTGGTTAACGAGACCTGTGGCTGATAGGCGAGTACGAGTTCCTCGTCGTCCATCGCTTTGCGCAGGCGTGACTGCATGGACGAGCGCTCCGTCGCGCGCGTTTTCATTTCCTCCGTGCAGAGCTGATAGTTGTTTCGTCCGGCTTGTTTGGCGCGGTACATCGCGTCGTCTGCATTGCGGAGCAACGTCTCGATGTCGGTTCCGTCGTATGGATGAACGGCGATTCCGATGCTGACCGAGATCTCGATCGAGTTTGCGCCAACAACCACCGGCTCGGCGACGCGCTCCAGAATTTTTTCCGCGACCTGTGCTGCATCTTCGGGTTGATGGAGATCCGGCAGAATGATCGTGAACTCATCGCCGCCGTGGCGCGCGACCGTGTCCGTCTGCCGAACACAGCTCTTCAGGCGCTGCGCGATCTCGACGAGCAGCGCGTCGGCGACATCGTGTCCGAGCGTGTCGTTGATCGTCTTGAAGCGATCGAGGTCGATGAAAAGGACTGCCAAGTTGGCGCGATGGCGTTTCGCAACCATCAGGTTCATTTGCAGGCGCTCGACAAATAGACGACGGTTCGGCAACTGCGTCAATGCGTCGTGATAGGCCTGGAAGGCGATCTGCTCCTCGGCACGCTTCCGCTCGGTGACATCGCGAAAGCTCCAGACGCGCACCGGTTCATCGTCGAGGTAACGACCAATCGAGTATTGCTCCAGACGGCGGCCGTCCCTCAACAACAGCACATGGACGCTCTCGTCCTCGGGATGATCGTGAAGCGCTGCGAGACTGTTTAGAAATTCGGCAGGATCGATCAACTTCTCGATGAGTTGTCCGATCAGTTCTTGATCGTCGTCGTTCTCCATCGCCTCCGCGGGGATGCCCCACATGTCGGCGAAGCGTTGGTTCCAGGTGAGGACCCGTCCGTCCTGTCCGATGACCAGAATGCCGTCGGCGGTTGAGTCGAGCGTCAACTGCAGCAGAGTCACTGCGCGCCGCGCTTCCCACTCGTAACGTTTTCGCTCGCGCAGATCGCGTCCAATGATCACCGCGCCCGTGACTTCACCCTGCCGCGTCACAGGCGAGTGCGAGAGCGTGAGCTCGATCGGCTGACCCATCTTGGTCCGGAAGACGTACTCGCGATCACGCACCCATCCCTGCAGCGGCGCTTGCTCGTTGCGATCAGTCGGAACGAGCAGGTCCTCGAGGCGTTGGCCGATGATGTCTTCGCGGTTGTATCCAAGGAATGCGCAAGCCGCATTGTTCGCGTAGCGAATGAAGCCGTCGCGATCGCTCACGAGCAGCAGATCGCGCATCGTGCTGATGATCTCCGTCGCTGGCAGCGCGGGAATGATCGTCAATCCATATTTTCTGATCGTGAAAATGGCTACAGCCATGGATGCGAGCAGAGCCGCCCAGCCAAACGGATAGATGGCGATGCCGTACGCCGGCAACAAATCGATCGCCGCCAGGCAACCGATGCCCATCGCGATCGTGAAGAGGCGGATGCGGCTGCGCTCCGTCCCTTTGGAGCTCGGATACGCATGAACGATGTCGATCAGGACGGCGACAAACAAACCGCCGAAAAAGAGCGCGTAAAGCACGCGCGCAGCAATGTTGTACGTCGGATAGAAACCCCACCAGAACCGCCGCACGTCGCTGATGAGGTAACCCGTCGTGAGAGCGAGGACCGCGAACGTTGCGGCCAACAGCCGGGCGACAACGGAGACGATTCTGCGGTGACTGGCGCTCTCGAGAATGGTGTCGACGAACTGATATGCGGCCGGCGCGATGAACGCCACGCAAGCGAAGCCGAGCCTCGCCCACAGCAGCGCGGTTCGGGAATCGACAGCGAGGTACATGAACACGCGTGTCACCTGCCATGCCGCAGCCGCAACGGAGACGCTGAACATGGCCATGCTGGTTCGCGAGAAACGCGTCAACGCCACCAGGATCGCGAAGGTCATCAACGCGGCCGCGGTCACAGCCGGTGGGATTGCAAACGGCGACAAGTGATACGCCGGCATTTTTCTATGGACCTGTGACTATTGTGAGCCACAAGCACCCACAACCACAAAAACAGAAAGAGCACAGATTTCTCTGTGCTCTCTCATTCTCGTAGCGACGAGGAGTGGTTAGTGCCAAATATTCAACGCGACGTCGTCCAGCAGGAACCATGTCGGCGGACCCTGACTCTGAAGACCGGTGAAGGAGATGCGGATCGTTGCGCCACGATAGCGGCTGACATCGAAGCGTCTCTGAGTGTACGTCGCATTCGCGTCGAGATTACTGAACGATCCCAATGTCTCCAGCAACGCGCCGGACTGGTCGCGAACCTCGATGGTCAGAGTGTCGTTGATCTTCTTCGTGTTGCCCCTGGTCACAATCCAGAGGTAGAAGCTCAGTTCTGCCTTACTGACTGTGGACGGAATCGTCACAGTTTCTGATGACAGGTGGAATGAGCCGGGCTTTCCACCGATCGTCGCATGACCCTTTCCGCTGTGTCCTGGGACGCTCATCAACATCTCGCCTTCGTCGGGAGGACAACCGGTCGGGTTGACGACAGTGCAGATGTCCGAGCTCCAGAATGTCGTACCGTAATCGAAGCTCGGATCGGCAAGTAGCTGCGAATCGCCGGTGACATCGGCGAGAGAGTCGATGAGGGAGAAGAGAAGGCGATTCGGCGAACCAGCTCCGATCGAAGCGAGCACGTCGAGAGTGGCTTGCGACAGCAACGTCTGTGAGACGGTCGCAGGCGAGGCTGTGGGATACATTTCAAGACAGAGAGCAGCGGCGCCGGCAACGAATGGCGCTGACTCGGAAGTTCCACTTGAAATGGATGTCGCTGTGGGGCTGCTGTACCAGTCGGAAACGATTCCGGTTCCCGGCGCGAAGAGGTCGACACAAGCACCGTAGTTGGAGAACGACGCGCGCTCGTCGTTTTCAGTCGAGGCTCCGACGGTGAGCGCACCGGCAACCCTCGCCGGTGACTTCTCGGTGGTGATGCCGGCAGCGAGCAAACTATTCACTTCAGTATCGAGCGCCGACGACGCGTCGCCCCCAAGGCTCATATTCACCACTGCCGGACCAGCCGACTGCGCGTGATCCTGCAGAACCCAATCGAGTCCGGCGATCAGCGTCGAGATGGTTCCCATTCCAGTGCAATCGAGAACGCGTACCGGAACAAGAGTCGCCGACGTGGCGACGCCGTAATTGGATCCGCCGATGACGCCCGCCACATGCGTTCCATGACCGTTGCAGTCGTCCGTGCCGCCGTTGTCCGCGACCGCATTGAAGCCCGAAAGAACCCTGCCGCCGAAATCGGAGTGCCCGGCGAAGATTCCAGTATCCACGACATAAACAGTCACGCCGGCGCCGGTTTGGCTGCTCACGTAACTACCATTCAGTGGGAGAGAGCGTTGATCGATTCGATCCAATCCCCATGGTGTCGACGCGACGGCAACCGTCGCATCCTCTTCGACAAACTTCACGCGTGAATCGCGAGCAAGTGCCTTTGCATCAGCATCACTCATCTCGGCAGCGAAGCCTTTGAAGCCGCGTCCATATTGATGATGAATTCGCGCATCGCTATTGCGACTGCGGACCATTTCCGCAACCACGTCAGTGTCGGCACTCGTGTCGAGAACCACAATATATCGACCCGGAATGTGCCGAGCACTGCGATGAACACTCCCATCGCCCCCAAAGGCGGCCGTCGCCACGATGGCGATGCCCGCGATAAACAATGCACTTCTTCTCATAGTGGTTGCGAGTCTACGCGCCAGCAAATTCCGAATCCTGTATCAATGGGTGGAGGCAATCTATATCGATCGATATAGTCAAAAATCTATCCAACGATTCATTGTTACAACTCGCCGACGGGCGCAAAATTCACCGCATCGTAATGAGAGTCACAAAACGTTGGGCCGTCCTTCTGCTCGTCCTCACAGTTTCGGCCAGTAGCGCTTTCGCGGTTGATCCAGCGCTGTCACTCGATCAGAACGTCGTTCGTACATGGGGCGTCGATCAGGGCCTTCCGCAAGGCACGGTCTACGCGCTGACGCAGACGGCCGACAGTTACATATGGGCTGCTACGCAAGAAGGCTTCGTCCGCTTTGACGGTACGGAGTTCATTACTTATGACAAGGCAGCCGTGCCGCAAATCCACAACAATATGACTCTCGCTCTGCTGTCGGCTCGCGACGGCAGCCTTTACGCAGCTACAAACGGCGGAGGCATGGTCCATGTGCAAGGCCGCCGGATCCGCACATATGAGGTTGGCGACGGAATGCCGAGCGACGCCGCGACCACCTTGTATGAATCGGCTAATGGCACGATCTGGATCGGAACGCAGAAAGGTTTGGCGTCACGTCAGGCAGACGGGCGCATTGTGACGATTGCCGGCTCCGAATCATTGACTGTAACGACGCTCGCGGAAGACTGGTCCGGCCAGCTGTGGATCGGCACGATGCACGGCGTCGCAACTTTCAAGGACGGACGGCTCGTGCGGCACGACACCGACGGCTTTCCGAACGCTCAGATTCTTTCGATCCGCGTCACGCGCGATGGCAGCATCTGGATCGGCACACGCGGCAATGGACTGCTTCGCTACCGTTCCGGCCAGTTCCGGACTTACGGTGCCGGTGATGGATTGCCTTCCGCAAACGTCGGCGCCATTTACGAAGACAGCCACGGCACACTGTGGATCGGCACTCTGGACCACGGTGTCGGCCGGTTCCGCAACGAACATTTCGACTTCGCCTCGGACGCGATCGGCATCGGCAACAAAGCCGTGTCCTCATTTCTCGAGGATCGCGAAGGCAACCTCTGGATCGGGTCTGCAAATGGTCTGACTCGCGTCGCCGAGGGAAGAGTCATCTCCTTCACGACAGCACAGGGACTGCTGGCCGAGAAAGTGCGGACAGTCAGCGCTGATTCCAATGACACGTTGTGGATCGGTACCGGAAAAGGCGTACAGACGCTCGACGGCCGTCACTTCAGCAAAGGCAGCGGAGTGTCGAGCGACTTGGTGATGACGACGCTGAACGGCCGCGACGGCAGCTTGTGGGTGGGCACGTTCGACGCCGGGCTGAATCGCGTGTTCCAGGGACAGACCACGGTTTACGATTCGAAGAATGGTCTCAACAGCAATCTTGTGCTGTCACTGTATGAAGACCGCGGCGGCGTTCTGTGGGTCGGAACGGCGCACGGACTTCAGCGCATCGTGAACGGAACGGTTGCTCCCGACGTCATCAAACTCTCCGGAGAAGCGGTCGGAGTGATTTACGAAGACCGCAATGGCGCGATCTGGGCCGGCACTCAGGATGGAGGTCTCAATCGCATCGTCGGAGCGGCCGTCACTCCCTTTACCAAGCGCAATGGACTCGCCAGCGATCTGATTCTCGCTCTTCACGAGGACAGCACAGGCGCGATGTGGGTAGGCACAGCCGGCGGTGGATTGAGCCGCTACAAAGCCGGGCGTTGGGCAACGGTCAGCACTCGCGAAGGCCTTTTCGATGACAGCGTCTTCGCCATTCTGGAAGACGACAACGGTTATTTCTGGATGAGCTGCAACAAAGGAATCTTCCGCGTGTCGCGTCAGCAGCTCGATGATCTTGCCGAGGGAATTCTGCCAAAAGTCACGAGCGTCGCGTACGGACGAGGCGA
>QHVY01000114.1 GCA_003223695.1 Acidobacteriota bacterium | reverse complement strand
CGGCGCCTTCGACGCGGCGCCGCGCTGGCAATTGCTGCGCTCGCCCTGACTTATCCCGGCGATGAAACGCCGGTCATTCTGATGACTGTCGATTATGTCGTCTACTACGCGATCTTTTGGATCGCGGTCCTTCTTGGATTTCTCTCAGAAGATCGCCAGCGCTCGACAGCCGCGCAGATCTCATTGCTGTGCGCATCGATCGTCTGTTTTCTCATCAGCTTTAATCTGAATTCGCTGCTGGTGTTCTATTTCGGATTCGTGATCGCTGTCTTTCGCTTGCGAAAGAAGGACATTGTCCTAATTTCTCTGCCGTTTGTTTTTTGGGCGGCACGTCTGCTGTGGTTCGCTCCCAAAGGCTATTTTTCGTCTTACAACAGGCTCGACCTGACGCCGGGGTCGCTTATCCGGCAGACGTTGCAATACACGTATTTCGCGGGGCTGGTGCAAGCAAATGACATATTGCGTGGACTTCTGAGCGTGCCGCTACTCTTCGTTGCAGTTTGTATTTTGGCGTATACGTTTCATTCCAGAATCCCGTTCGGAATCGAGCGAGCGACCTCGAAGTATTTGATGTTGTATTCGCTTTTTCTGGCGTTGCTTGCGATTCTCCCGTACGCGGCGGTTCGAAAGGCGCCAAACGCTGCTCACGGTCCGAATACTCGGTGCGAGATTCTCCTCGCGGTTCCGATCGCAATTTTCATTGTGGCGGCGATCGCATTTCTTTTTCGTACGAGCAACGGTCTGTCGCGGCCGGCATTTCTGACGCTGATGATCGTACTGACGGCATTTACTGTGCAGACGATTCATACGTACGTTTCGTGGCAAGCCGAGTGGGCAAAAGAGCGCGCGTTAATTTTCTCGCTTGCGCAACAGCGCATTCGCGGTCGGTTCGCCACTCTCTTCGTTTGCGCCGATGATTTCTGGCAAGACAACTATTTTGTAATCGGGATCGACGCACTTCTGCTGGGCGCCTGGGGCCAGGATTCAGGAGTGCGGATCGATCCGAGGTGGGTGCCGGGTGATCGAAGATTCTCGCACCCCGATGAACTTCAGACGGATCGGGTCATTGTCCTTCCGGATGAGATTCCGCAACGGGTCGTGGAACCCGTCGGAAGCATGGCCCTGTGCGCGTCGCATGATTTGGATGACGCAAACGTCGCGGCAACCTACGTTCGCGATCGCTTCTTTCGACCGGAGCACCTTCCGCTGCTGTACGCCAAGCTCGCGCATGTCGCCTTTCGAGAAGGACGTAAACCGGCGAACCGCCCCTGCTGTCAATGACCCTGCAACGGCATTTTTGAAATTACGAGGTCGCCCCGAAAACCAAACGATGGTCAACCCGGCCGCTGCGATCATCCGTTTGAAGTCTTCGATCGGCGGCCGAGGACGAATGTCGTACGGTACGTCGTAACCTGGTAACCAGACTTCGCAATTGAGAGTTTCGATTTCGAGAATCAGCAGCGTCGCGCCGGGCACGAGGTAATTGGATACGTTTCGATAGAACCCTTCGTGAATTTTCCACCCGGGATCGTTCGGCCGAAGGTCGTCCTTGAAACGGTCATACAGCGGGTGGGTCGGATTTAGCGAGAAATAATTCGGCGGATTGGCGACGATCAGATCGAATTTCTCAGAGCGAGGAATCGAATCGAAATTGTCGCTGGTGTAAAACGTCACACGATCTTCTAGTTTATGTTGGCGAACTGTGCGACGAACAACGTCGATCGCGTCGGGGTTGATGTCTGCGAGACAAAGCGTTTCGCAGAGCCCATCCAGGCGCGGTCGATACGCAACGCTGAGCGAGCCCCTAGCGCCGAGACTTCAGCCGGTTCGCGCGAAAGCGCCGCACACGTTCGTGGAGGCCAGGCCGTAGCCGCCGGTATGCTGCGCGACAAACGCCGATGATCCGCAGCGGAGGCAGCGATGGGCGTGCGCGCGGGGAGGTTCTGCACGAGTTTGCCAATGACGTCGCCGCGGTCGAGCAGAACAGGATCGGGCAACACGTTCGCGTCGCCGCGCGCGATGAAGCGATCTCCCCACTGCGCCACGATGCGGTGCACGATCACGCGATCGCCGTAAACATAAGCGACCACGTCGCCGAGGCGAACATTGTCGACGCAGAGCAGCGTCACCTCGGCGCCATCGTCGATCGCCGGACGCATGCTCGCTCCGGTGAAGCGTGTGGTGAGCTCGCGGCCGGTCCGCTTCCACAGCGTGGCGATGGCAGCGAGCTGCTGCGGCTCAGTCACGCTGGGCGAGGCTGCGGACGGTGTCGATCTCCTCATCGGTGAAGCCGGCCTCTCTGCGAAGATCGTCGGAAACCGGATACGTTGTCAGCGCGCCGCCGGCGACGATCTTCAGCGCGGCGTCAGCCTGAGCGACCGCGCGCGCGATCTCGAACGCGATCCGAGCACCGCCGTCATGCGCAAGGCGTTTCACCCACTCATTCGCGTAGCGCACGTGCTGCACCTCATCGGCCAGCTGCGCTTCGAAAAGCTCGACGAAATCAGCGGCGTGCGCCTGACCATACGTCGCGATGCCGTCCTTGATGGCATCGATACCGGCAGCTTCGAAGCTGCGGTTCTGGACCGTAAGTCGCCCGGCGAGTGACGACAGATTGGTGACGATGCGATATTGAAAATTGAGCACCGGAAACTCGCCGACGGTGCCGCCGCGTTTCTCGAACAGCCGGCGAAACGCATCGACGTGACGGGCCTCATCCCAGCACTGCCGCGCCATCGCCATCCGAAGTTCCCACGGCGCGTCGGGAAAGTCGACCAGGTTCCGCGCAGAGATCTCGATGCTGTTGACTTCCTCGTTCATCTGCCGGTGCAGGAACTCCTGCGTGGCGATCGGATCGCCCTCCGGCGCATTGTGCATTTCCGCCCAACGCTCCTTCACGACGAAGCGGCTGTCGCGGGCCGGCCCGTCACCAAACAGCTCGCTCACGCGATCGTCTCCGCAGACTGCGGAATGATCGACCGGAAACCCGCCTGTTTCAGGATCTCCTGCACTTCTTCATCGGTGAACTCCGCAAGCTTTCGATCGGCGACGTTGACGGCGGGAATGCGCTGCTGCGGCGACTGATAGACCTTCCCCGCGCCGCTCTTCTCCCCCTTTTGCGCCACGAGTCGCGCATTCGCCTCGGCCAGAAAGCGGATCGCCTGCGCTACCTTGATCAGCACGCGGCGGTCCTCCGACGCCATCTTCTTGATCCAGCGGTTTGCGAAGCGAACGTGCTGCACCTCGTCGGCGAGAATGCCGTCGAGCATGTCAGCGGTGGCCCTGTCACCCGCTTCGCGAATGTTGGCGATCAAGCCAGCGACAACATCCATCGCCCCCGCTTCGAACGTGCGGTTCTGCGTCGCCAGACGGCCGGGAAGATTATCGATCGCACACGTGATAGACCACTCGAATGCAGAAATCGGGAACTCGCCTTTGTAGCCTCCCATCTCGATGAGCCGCCGATGCAAGGCCTGAATATGCCGCGTCTCATCCCAACACTGGCGCGCCAGTTCCATTCGCAAGCCCCACGGTGTATCGGGAAAATCGACGAGGCACTGCGCAGCGATGTCCAGGCTGGTGATCTCGTTGCTCATATGACGATGCACCATCTCCCGCCGTGCCTCGTCGCCGAGGCCCTCGTGCTCATGCATTTCAGTCTCGCGACGGACGACTTTAAATCACGCATCGCGCGCGGGCTCCTCGCGCATTTGCAATCCTCCGATGTCGAAGTAGCCGTATTCGGACATGATCCGCTCCTATGCGGCGACGACGCTGTCGATGGCGCGGTCAGTCGCGATGAATGTCTGGGCGTCTGCCTTGTGGAGTTTGAGCGTTGCGCGAAGCGAATCCGCCTCGCGGCGCTGTCGCTCGACATCGCGCAGCAACCGCTCGAGAATGACGATCGAGGGCTCGTCGAGAATCGGATCGGTCTGGCTGATGTATACGCGATAGCGGCGTTCGAGTCCGGCCAGAATCGCATCGTAAAGAGTGGCCACGCGTTCGCTCGTTCCACTCACGACGAGTGCCGACTGAAGAAATGCCACGTAACGCTCGGCCGCCGGGCGCGAATGCTGCTCGGGCAGCCGCAGCTCGAAGGTGCGCTTGCCCAGGATGTCGGCGTGCTGGGCGAAGTCCCAGATGTGGCGGCCGAACATCACCTTCGCCTCCATTTCGGGAGTGGACGGCGTCCACGTCGCCACGAGCTCCATCAGCTTCACTTCGATAAAGCGGAACGTGGCGATCGCAGCTGCGCGGTCAGGGACAGAAAGAGCGGTCATGCGAGGATCTCCTGGCCCGGCCAGAGTCCGTACAGTCTTGCACGAGACAACAGGCGGATCAATTCGAAGACGCGCTTCGTGTGCGGCGCGTTGGCGAACGAGCTGTACATCGGCCGCAGATTCGCGAGTTCGGCAGCATCGTTCTTCAGCGTTTCGATGCGTGTGAGCGGCGCGAAGCCGCGCAAAAAGAAGATCGCGGACGCGGCAACGGGCCCCGATTCGTTTCTCGGCAGAAGCGTTGCCAAATCGACTCGGAACGATGCATCCCGGTGAACGCCGCGAACTTCGGTTCGGGACAGAGCTTCATTGACGGCATTCGAGCGCGGTCCCTCGCGAATGCCGACAGGGCGGCGAAAAGGAAACAGCTTGCCTGTTGCCGGCGCATAACATGCGCACGAGTCGGCGAGAATCGCATGGCCCCGCGCGGCGAGAGCGAGCGCGGTTGTGGACTTGCCGCTCATCTTCCGGCCGGTGATCAGAACGCCGCGTCCGCCGATCGAAAGCGCGGACGCATGAAAAAAAATCACATCCTCCCGAAGTCGCAGCGAACCTCGATACAAAACGCTGAGCAGCTTCGGTCGCCAATCCGCGTGCGACTTACGAAAAAGACAAATGTCATCGCGATACACGAAAAGCGCTGCTTCGCCAGGCATCGCTACTTCCGTCCATTGCCCATCCGCGGAGGCTCGCGACTCGAACGGGCAGTCTGGCAGGGAGAGGCCGAAAAAAACATCGTCTACAGCGTGTGGTTGACCGTCCCTTCGCAGTCGCATGCAGCCGTAATCGGTTTGCGCGTCGCCAGCAAAAATGCTCGCGGAAACGAAAGCCGTCGCGGACGGGCGCAATGGTACGCGGGGCGATCCGCCGAATGCGGCGAAGAAGTCGTCAAACAGCGCATCGTCGTCGCAGTCGATGGCCACCTCGCGCTCCGCGAGCAAAGCACTGCTCGACCACACATGGCTGGGCGTTCGCTGCTGGCAGTGCGCGAAAATGTCGTCCCATGAAAGAGAGCGAGAGGCGCGGAGATTCATCGACAATGACAAAAAAGAATCGCATTCGAGCGTCGTGACGGCGCCCGAATGCGACCAGAGAATCCGCGTTTGTTCTTTGCCCCTAAGTGCAGGGGCACGTGACGCCCATAGTCCACCAGGTGTTCATCGATTGCGTAACCTGAAACGTGTTCAGGATCTCGCGTTCGCTCATCACCTGAATGCGCGGGGGCTCATAGACCGGGAGCTCGAGGTTCGTTTCCAGTTCGGGGGTGGCGAGCAGTTCGTTCATCACTCCTCCTAAAACCTGTCTTCTCAGCTCTGCTGAGCGTGGACCAGCCCGAGAGATACGAGTTGATCGACCGCGACCCCGAGGTCCTTCGACGCCGACGCACGGTCGATGTCGCGGAAGTTCTGAGTCATTCGGTCGAGGATTGCTTCCACAGTTTTCTCCCCGTCACATTCGCGCCAAACGAAGGCCATCGTCCGATTCAGGACATAGAACTTCGAACTGGCGGGATCGAACAACATCAGGTCGCTCTCGAGGGGAGCTTCTTCGATCTGCGGATTGCGCGAAAGCCTGTTCGAATCAGCCTGCGACACGTTCACCCATCCAGCATGGAATCCGATGGCGTAGTCTAGCGACCTTTTTTGGCCGCCGTCAATGTTTATGTATTGTTAGAATCACTCCGCCAACCGCATGCCCTACGCCCAACGTGCTCTTCTGATCCGCGCCGCTGGATCGATTCTTCTTTTGATCACTGGATTCGGCACAGGAATGGTCACGTTTCGATCGCCCCGATCCCGCGCATTCTTGTCGCGATCAGCTCGACGGCTCGGATGGCATCGCGAAACGGATCGAGCGCCCGTCGAGGTGGAATCGCGATCGCTGCCGGCTGCGGTGTTGTCGATTCCCTATGTTCAAGGCACCATCGATCACGACCATCGTCGCGGTGTCGTGGTGTACGACCGAGCGCATGCGTTCGGAGGCATAAACCTCTACACGTCAATCGGCGGCGACACATACCTCGTCGACATGGACGGCCGGACTTTGTTCCGCTGGTCGGATCCTCCTCACCTTGCGCCGGCACGCTGGAACGGAACGAACAGCTTCTGGGAGTATTCGTATCTCTCGTCGAATTGGATGAGCGCTCCCATGTCTTGTGGAACCGCAAAGGCCGCTTTCATCACGACCTCGACGTCGCATCGAATTGCGATATTTACGCGCTAGCCTGGGAAGCGGAAGTGGTCCCGAAGGTCCATGCAACGCAACCCACGTTGATTGACTACCTCGTGGTCCTCACTCCGAAGGGTCTCATCAAGCGAAAAGTCTCACTATTCGACGTTCTGAGGCGGTCACCTTATGCGTTCTTGTTCCCGTCGATTCAGGATCTGCACGTCGACGGGCCGAATCGGGAACTCGATCTGATTCACTCGAATCACGTCGAAGTCATCGGCGACGGCGCTCCATTTCCGCCTGGAAGCGTGCTGCTCGGGATGCGAAACATCAACGCGACGTTAGTGCTCGCGCCTTCGCTCGATCGGATCCTCTGGCTGTGGGGACCGTCGAACCTCACTTTTCCGCACGATCCGACACTCTTGCCGAACGGAAACATTCTCATCTTCGATAACGGCACGGAACAGTCACAGATCATCGAGATGAATCCGCAGACAAACTCCATTGTTTGGCGCTTCGCTCCGCGATCGGGATTCTTCTCGGCTGCTCGCGGAAGTGTGCAACGGCTGCCAAATGGCAACACGTTGATCACGGAAAGCGATCGCGGAAATGCATTCGAAGTCACGCGCCGCGGACGAGTGGTCTGGCGTTTCGAAAATCCCGATGTCGGTCCCAACGGATTGCGCGGCGCGATTCTCCGGATGACTCGATTCGCGCCGGACCAGCTTCCTTTTCTACAGAGCCGGCGTTAGATCGCAACCGAAAAGGCATTCTTCCAGATCGAGAACATCCATAGCCGCCATATCGCCCGATGATCGCGATGCTCTCCGCGCTCGAATTCGCCGACAAAACGTCGCAGTCGCGGCGCATCGAAGCAGGCGCTGGACAGAAGAGATGAATCCGAGATGGCTTCGCGAACTCGAGGCCAAAGACTCGTGCGAAGCCAGACCGCATCCGGCGTGGCAAATCCCATTCGATCGCGGCGTTCGGTAATCTCACGCGGCAACAGCGTTCGTGCAAAGTCGCGCAAGACGCGTTTGCGGGTGGCGCAGCCGACTTTGAAATCTGCAGGAAGACTAAATGCGAATTCGACGAGCTGCCGATCGAAGTACGGTACTCGAGCCTCGATTGAGAAGTGCATCGCGTTCTTGTCTGCGTAACCAAGGATGATTTTGACGTTGCCCCACTTGACGTCGTGGTGCAGGCGGTCGTTGATGGTGTGCGATTGATCGCGCGTGCCGTTCCTGGTCCCATAGTCTGACGAAATCCATGCTGTTCGGCCGCGCATCTTCTGCGCGATTCCGTACAGCGGCGGCATCACGAACGCCTTTGCGACGACACTCGGCACTGACAAAGACTCGCGCTTAGCGATGCGGCTCGCCTCGCGCGCGAACGACACGAATCGGACGTGGCGAAGACGCTCGATCAGCAGCAAACGCTCATGATATGGATAGCCCGCGAAGATCTCATCGGAACCCTGTCCATCCAGAACGACAGTCGTTCCGTGTTGATGGCAGAGCTCAAAGGTTCGGAATTGAGCCAACGCCGGCATCGCGAGCGGAGGTTCTTCGAGCGCGGTTACGATGCGGTCGGCGTGATTCGCTACCCAATCGGGTGAAAACGTCGTTTCATGATTTGCCATCCCCTCGGCACGTACGAGCGCGTCAACGTAAGACAGCTCGCAAAACTGGGGCGCCATATCTCGAAATCCGAATGAGAATGTCGGCGCGTTCTTTTTCTCCCGTACGAGTAGCGTTGCGATCGTCGAGGAATCAAGCCCTCCGGAGAGGAGACTCCCCAGCGGAACATCCGCCACGCTGTGACTTCGGACCGCCTCGGCCATGAGTTGTCCAACTCGGTCAACTGCAGTTGCGTAATCGGCCGATTCTTCACTTTCTCGAAAATCATCTAGATTCCAAAACTGGTGCATCTCCATTCTGGGGGAAGTGCTCTCCAGCGACACACTGAACCAGGATCCTGGCGGCAAAAGATGGATTCCATCAAAGAATGTGTCATCAAGAACCGTGTCTCGATCGCCGAGGAGGAACGCGCAGACGAGATCGGGATTCGCCTGTGCGCGTCCAGTAACCGCGAGAATCTGCCGGATCTCTGAAGCCAGAAGTAGCCGATCAGCTTCCTTGCGGTAATAGAGCGGCTTGATGCCGAAGCGATCGCGGCATGCAACGAGTCTTTTGTTTCGCAAATCGAGAATGACGATCGCCCACATTCCCTCGAACCGGCTGAAGCACTCTTCACCCCACTCCTCATAGGCGGCGAGAATCACCTCGGTGTCACCTGAAGTGCGAAACGTGTGGCCATGAGTGGTGAGCTCAGATCGCAACGATCGGAAGTTGTAAATCTCGCCGTTGAACATGAGCCACCGCTCGCCGTCGCCAGAGCTCATCGGTTGCGCGGCGGCATCCGTTAGATCGACAATCTTGAGGCGACGGAACGCAAACGCCACGGATGCCTTCGCACCAGCGGGTACGGATGCGGCTTCACTGAAACGGCTGACGCGTCCTGCATCCGACAGCAGAATGCCTTCGCCGTCCGGCCCACGATGGCGGATCGGAGCATGCATCCGCAGAACGTCTTGCGTGGCCTCAGGTAACGAGGACGGCGCGACGACGACACTGATCCCACACATCAGCGCAAGCGCCTCACGCGCAATGTTCCCAAAAGCGGTTTCTTGCCGGGAAATCGGTAGGTGGCGATCGCGGAGTGATCATTCTCATAAATCTTCTCGCCAATCGTGAAGCGCAAATGGAGATCTGGAGCAAGATCGCTACCGTCCTTGGAATAGCTCAAGAGAAAAGCCGGCCGATGCGCCGGCACATCGAGAACGTGATAGTAAATCGGCCGCGGCGCGTAAATGGAATCGAGAGCGTATGGCAGCGAAAGCAGCACTGCATCGTTCGGCAACTGGTGGTCAAGCGCAACAAAATCGCTGAAGAACGGAACATACCGCTCGTAAAAATCAGACTTTGATTCCAGGTGCGCTGGGAGCTTCAGGAACTGACCCGCGTAAACAATCTGCAGCAGCATCCACGGCGCGAGAAGAGCCGCGGCAACCGGAAGAAAGCGGCGGTCTGCCACGATGCGATCGCGAAGCGAAGGATTCAGCGAGACTGCGAAAACGATCATGAGCGCATACTGAACTCCGCCGAGGTACCGCGCGTCGTACGTGTTCCAGCCAATGATGATGACGACCTGTAATATCAGGAGCGCGACACCAAGCGCAGGCTTTGCCGCCACGTGTCGCCGGGCCAGCACGAAAGCGGCGACTGATAGCCACAGAATTGGCGAGTAGTTCACCGCCTCGTTACGCAACTTCTGAAGAATGGGGCCTCGCGGACCGGCGACGTACTCATCAACGAACGCACGAGCCTCGTACGGCAGATAAGCAGACCTTCCCGTGATTCCCTCGAGGAGCGGACCAAGCGGAGATCCCGAGTGGACTGCCGTCCAGAGCATCAGCGGTCCGATGAAGAGAAGAGCAGGCAAAATCAGAAGCGACAATGACCGCCATCCCATGCGCACGGCTGCGATGAGAACGATTGCCAACGCGAACGGAAACAGCAGAACCTTCGTCGATGCGGCGGCTGCCGCGAGAATGCCGACGCTGATCGCGACGTGTTGCCGTCCTGCCGCCGCAGCGAGATCGTCGATCAAGTACAGAGCGACGACGGCGCAGGCCACAGCGAGATCGCCGATCGCATGCGCTCCCGAGGTCACATGCCACACAGACGTGTAGAGACCGGCAACGGTTGCGGCACCGAATACCGCCGCCCATGCAGTTGATCCGCTCTTCATACGAATCAGGGTGTATGTGAACCAGATCAGCAACGCGCCGAAAAACCAACTCACCACGTTGCCGCCATCTGGAAGCGCGAGCGCGTGAAAAGGCGCGAAGCCGATCTGGAATGCCATCTGCGGATAAATTGCCGAACGCATCGGCTCGCGATAGAAAACCAATCCGCCGTCCTGCACGATCCGGCTGGGCACGATCATGTGGTAGTAAACCTCGTCTCCTTTCGTCGACGGACAGAGTGCGATCAGCAGGTTGATGCCGAGAATCGCCGCCGGGATCGCGATCATCCAGTTGGTCGGAACCCAGGCAAACGGCCGGCGGCGGAGCAGCAGAAAGGATCCGCACGCACAAAACACCGCCCACACGACGACGAGAATCGTGCGCGTCGCGATCTGGGCGATCGCAAGCCCTTCGACGCCCAACGTGAACATCTCACTCGCTGCGATTGCACCGACGGCCGAGCGCCATGGCTGCTCAAGACGGAGCGCGCCTCCCACCTCGTTGCCGATCCCCAGGAGGCCTGAGATCGTGAATGCGCCGGCAAGCAGAACGAGAGAGGGCGCGTAGTACGCGATGGACGTGAATCCGCTCATCGAGGACGGAGTTTGAGGGCCGCGGCCGAAATATACTCGTTTCCAGTGAGTTTCGAGCTTCCGCCCTCTTTCTGGCCCACGTTATACCGCCTCTCCGTTGGCAAGGATTGGCCTCCGGAGTCGGATCGAGACGCGGCGCCATTCCTCGCGCGAGTGGTTCGCGAAGGTTTGCTGTCGCTGCTGCTTGTAGATGCGACGCTTCCTGCGTTCGTCGCGCAGGCAGCGCGCCCGTATGAGGCGCTCCATCGTACGAACCTGCTTCGCGCCCGCGTCTTCGAAGATTCGCTCCGAACGACGTTCGACGCGATCGGTGACGAGCCGATGATCGTTCTCAAGGGCACTGACTACGCGTATCGACTCTATCCCTCTCCGCATTTACGTCCGCGCCAGGACATCGATGTCCTCGTTCCACGCGATCGTGCCGCGGCAATTGCATGGCGGCTAAAGCGCGCCGGATTCCGTCAGCACTTTCCCGCCGGACCGGTTTCCCGTCTGCGCACATACCATGAAATGGTTTTTGAGATTGGCAATGCCACTGTCGAGATCCATCACAGCTTCATTCAGCGAACGCGGCATCGCATCGACTACGACGGCGTCTGGAAACGCGCGACGCCATGGCGCGGATTCGATCAGCGATTGCTGCAACTCGACGAAGTGGACGCACTGATTTACCACTCGATCAACATGAGCGCGGATCAGTTCTCGACCCCGATTTTCCGTCATCTCGATTGCTGGCTCATGTTGCGAACAAACGAACAAATCCTTCCGCAAGGCGTCGGCCGCGCACGCGAATGGGCGGCCACCCATGCTCTGTATGGAGCGCTACGCCAAACTTCGCGCTATTTTCCGCAACTCGCGACTCCCGCCGTCGAGCGGGCGATGCAGCAACTCATCTCCGGCCGCACCCGGGCATTTCTCGATCGAGAGATTCTTCCCGATCCGTGGTCTCCTCGAAGACGCTACGGCCGCCCGGGGCAATTGTGGCGAAAGTTCTGGCTCATCGACGACGCGCGGCACCGCGCCGCGTTTGCGCTTTACCATGCCTATGCGGTCATCGCTGGAAGTCTGCTGTCACAGCGAGCGGCGCGGCAGCATGAGAACGCCGAGAAAAAAACTGGCGAGAACGATTTCGCATCCCAGGCTCAGGAGCAGGCTGGCGGGGATCACCAGTCGGAACGTCGACGCCGGATCGAGTGATCCGAAATTTCTCTGCTGCCAGTCGTTCACGGCCACGAGCGAAAGTACAACTCCGCTGGCGATACAAAAACTGCCGATTAAGAGACCTGTTTCCAATCGAACCCAGCGCAGAAGACGATCGACTCCACGATCGTGCGGCAACAGGCCGGCAGTGACTCCGAAAATTTTCGTAAAAAGCGCGAAGAGCACGGCCTGAAATCCAATCTCGATAGCCACGGCGCAATAGAGCAGGGTGTGAATATCGATTCCGACGCCGTTGACGATTCGCATTCGCGGCGAAAGCCAGGCGCCAACAATGAGACCAACAAGCATGAGAAGCACGCCGGGATAAAAAAACAGCCAGCGGGGGCTGTAGAGCAGCAAGAATCGAAGATGTCTCCAACCGTCGCGCCAGGGGCGCAGGTGGGAAGGGCCGCTGCGCCCGTCGGGAGCAAGTTTCGTCGGCACCTCACCGACGCGCATGCCGAGGAGAGTGGCCTTGACGATCATCTCACTCGCGAATTCCATTCCTGTGGTCCGCAGATCCATGCGCTCGATCGCCGCTTTCTTGAACCCGCGCAAACCACAATGGAAATCGCCAATGTCGGTGCGATAAAACAAGCGACCGAGGCCTGACAGAAGCGGATTGCCCACAAAGCGATTCAGCCGGGGCATCGCTCCCGGCAGCACTCCGCCCTGAAAACGATTTCCGACGACGAGGTCATAGCCATCGCGCAGCTTGGCGACGAGAGAATCGACCGAGGCGAAATCGTAGCTTCCGTCCGGATCGCCGATGATCACCGACTCGCCGCGCGCAGCCGCGATTCCGCCCATCAGCGAGCTTCCGTAACCGCGCTGGTCGACTGAAAT
>QHVY01000113.1:11406-14790 GCA_003223695.1 Acidobacteriota bacterium | reverse complement strand
ATAGAGGCTAATCGATTGTAAGCCGCATAAAACTGCGGATCGTATTTCGTGGCTTGCTCCCAGTGCGCAATGGCCTCACTCGTGTTCCCGGCCAACTTGTAATCTGCGGCCAGGCGATAGTGCGCGACGGCCCAATCAGGCTTCAGTTCCAGCGCTTTCTTATATTCTTCGATGGCCTTATCCCATTGCTTGTGATTGTCAGCGTCGACGCCGACATTGAAATGCTCCTGGGCAGTCTTGGGATTGTTAATGTTGAGCGTTGTGGGGGACGGCGTGGCTTTGACGAAGCGCTCCGGATGCGTCGCGAAAGTGATCCCCTTTTCTGGTTTGGTTGTGCCAGTTGTGGAAGACGGTGCAACGGTGGTAGACGGTGCAACGGTGGTAGACGGTGCAACGGTTGTAGACGGTGCAACGGTGGTAGACGGTGCAACGGTGGTCGAGCTCGGCTTTGTGACAACTTTTTCTGGAGTCTCCTTCGGACTGCAACTCGCGAGGACAATGAAGCTGCCGATGATCAATGTTCCAGGAATTCGCATAGCGAGCGCATGCTAACATTACTCTGGGTAATTGGGATCGCCTCCGTGCACGAATCGGCCGTCGTAATAGACAATATCGTCGCTCTTTGTTAGCTCCGACTCCGGCGCAAATTTTCCATCCGTTCCGGCACTCACAATGCGATAGTGCTGACCATCGTCCGAGACGTAGTATTGGATCAAGTGGTCCCAGGCATCCTGTTTCGGAACTGTCGCAGCGTATTTCGGGACCAGCATCGCTGCGAGCTCCTCTGCACTCCGGGCCTTCGGATAGCTGTTATGGTCGGCAAAATACGATTTGAGTGCGAAACCTAAACCGCGAAAGTCGTTGCGTGTGCGGTTCGCTCGATTTCTCTCGTTTGTTTCCATAAGGTAGCGCTCAGTGCTTGTCTGAAGATTCTTTCGCGTCTCCGCCGCTATCGTCCGGGCCACCTGAACATAATGCTCACCGGTCGGAGTCTTGAAGAAGGTGATTAAATCGCGCAGTTGTTGTTCCGTGAAATAGCGGTCGTAGACCTCGAGCTGAGTCTCTTCGGCCATCTCGGCCATCTCCGGGCTTTCTCGGACCTCGCCACGAGTTCTTTCTGGAGCCATGGGCAGGCCGAGACGTCCGCCGAGGATGTCGATGAAAGCGTCGGCGGTTGCTTCCTTCGCGTCTGTGACTTTGAGAAACTCTCGAATGAGATGATGAAGATCGCGGGATGAATCCGCCGCATGAAGTCCCTCCTAGAATTGGGCGCGCATGCTAGCACACGAACGGAGTAGCGATCGGTGGGGTCTCGACGAACTCTATCCGTTCGCGTCCGGCGTGTTGCTGGCATTGTCGCTTCCGCCGTTTCATTTGAGCTTCCTCGCGTTGGTCGCCCTCGTGCCGTTGTTTCTTTACCTCGATCAGCCAGTGACTGTAAAGCGTATTGTCCGTGCGGGGGTCATCACTGCTGTCGTCTACTTTGGAATCAATCTCAATTGGTTGATTGTGGTTGGCAGGTTCTCCTGGCTGATTTATCCCGGTTACGCCACGATTCTCTTCATCTACACCTGCAACTTTTTCGTGTTCGTCCTCACCGTCGTGATTGCCAAGGTGTATTTATCGATCGATTTTCTCTATACCGCGCCCTTCGCCTGGGTCATCTCTGAACGGCTTCGAGCGTATGGCGACATGGCGTTCCCTTGGAGCACGTTCGGATATTCATTGACTTCGTTTCCGTTCTTTCTCCAATTCGCTGATCTTGTCGGTGTCTATGGCGTGTCCTTCGTTCTCGTCTTACTGAACGTGCTGCTCTTTCATTCGCTCAAGGACCGACGGTATGCCGTCGCGTGGTTGCTGATCGTGGCCGCTCTGAACGCTTACAACACATTTCGGTGGTTCCGAGGAATCGGTACACAGCTGGGGTCGATTGAGGTCGCGGCGATTCAGCCGAACGTCCCGCAGCGGTTGAAATGGAACAGTGCGTACAGCATGCAAATCGTCAAGAACCTTTTTGCCATGCAGGCGACCGCCCTAAAAACGGCTCCTCGGCTCGTGGTCTGGCCAGAGACTGCCATTCCTTATTACATCGACGAGCGGCGCCCGTTTCACCTGAGCGAAATGGGAACGCTTCCCTTCAACAATTCCTACATCCTGACCGGACTGTTGAACGTCGGTTACAGCGCGGACGGGTTGGCTCATTTCTATAACGCAGCCACTCTGTTTGATCCGCGCGGGGAACCTCTTGGGAGCTACAAGAAGATCTACCTGGTTCCGGGCTCCGAAGAGTTTCCTTTCCGCAGGTTCATCGGATTCACGCGAACCTTCTTCTCCATCCAGCGCATCACCTATGGGGCCATGGAGTCGGGAAAGGAAGCGACGGTGTTCACGCTGCCCGACGCGAAATTCTCGGTACTCATTTGTTACGAATCGGTCTATCCACAGCTTACACGCGCGTTTCGCCTGCGTGGCGCGCAGTTCCTGGTGAACATCACCAACGACGCTTGGTTCGGACGATCGTTTGCCCCGTACCAGCATGCCGCCTTTCTTGTGATGCGCGCGATCGAGAATCGCATGGCGGTGGCGCGGTCGGCGAATACCGGCATTTCCGGCTTTGTCGATCCGATGGGCCGCTGGCACCAGAGGACGAACCTCTTTACTGAAGCGATCATCTCGGACAGAATCCCGCTCACCCGGACGCTAAGTTTCTATACGCGTTACGGTGACCTCATCGTGTACATCTCTTATGCGGCAATGGCCTTAATTGTGATGAAGGCGCTTTGGAAGCGCTGGAGGAGTGAATGAGAAGTTATCTGATTGTGCTCGGAGTCATCATCGTCACGCTCAGCATCATCGGCGGCGCGGTGTACCTGTCCGGCAACTATGAAGAGTACCAACGCCGACTACAGGCTGTGAATGCGCCAGCCGGCTCCCCTCTCACCTTGTTCGATGTGGCGAAATGGGAATTTTCGAAACTCGTCGGCGGCGCAATGCTGGCCGGCGGCGTCATCCTGGGCTCGCTGCTCGTGGGCCTCGGCTGGGTTGGAAGAACTCTGGAGGAGATCCGGGACGCATTGGTCATGGAAACGTCGGAGCCGGAGAAGCCGTGACGCAAGCGACGCAAGTCCAATGTGTGGCCTTTCGCGTTCGCATCCAGAGACCGGCGAACATCATCAGGACACCGACGACATAAAACGCGAGTAGGGCGCCGGCGAAGATCAGCGCTGTTGTCCAGAACGGATCGTATTTCGCCGCCTGCTGAGCGATGAGCGGTGCGCCACAGCGACTGCAATTGCGGCTGCGTACGGCGCGCCGCCGGCGCACTAACGGGCGACGGACTCCCATTTTGTCTGTGTCACTTTCAGCGCCGGATGACTCACAAGA
>QHVY01000113.1:922-11371 GCA_003223695.1 Acidobacteriota bacterium | reverse complement strand
ACTCATCGGCCACGCGTTTCGTATAGCCGCCATCTTTCCCGACGATTCCGAACACTCGCGCCCCACGGCTGCGCGCCTGATCGATCGCCTGGACGAGATTCACGGAGATCTTCTTTTCCATGTTGCCGCCGCCGACAGAGAAAATCAGGATCGCATCGCGTTCGCCGACGCGCGAGATCTTCAGCCACTCCGCGAAACAGCTCTCCCACCCTTCATCGTTCACACGAGCGGTGAGCTCCGACACGTTGTCGGTCGGCGTGTACGCTTCGAACTGGCAGATCTTGCGGAAATCGTTGACGGCGTGACTGGCGTGACCGGCGGAGCCGCCGACGCCGAGGATGAAGAGACGTCCGCCGCGGTCCCGAATGGTGGCGAGCGCAGTCGCGAGCCGGTCGATCGCGCCGTCATCGATGCGACGGACGATATCGACCGTTTCGTCGAGATAAGAGCGGCTGAACGACATGCATGACATCGTATACTCAAACGTGTCGCGGGTTCGCTTCGTCAGCGCGTTGATTGGACTCGCCGCCGTCGCACGCAGCCTCTCGCTCGCTTTTTTCCATCCGCTTAACTGGGACGAAATCGAGTATTTTCGCGCCACGGACTGGATCCGCCAGGGCCTCATTCCTTATCGCGATTTCTGGGAGCACCACACTCCACTGCAGTGGTTTATGTTTGCTCCGGTGACCGCCTTGATTCACTCGCCGGGAACGTCGGCGATTCTCGCAATGCGATGGGCGCAGGTGCCCGTATGGATCGCGACGTTCGTCCTCCTATCACTATGGATGAAGCGCGCCGGACTGGAGCTGACTTCGAGACTGGCAGTCATTCTTCTAATCCTATGTAGCTCGATGTTCATGCTTGCCGCGGTCGAATACCGTATCGACTCGATGGGATGCGCGTTGTACATCGCGGCGCTCGTTCTATTGCAGGACGCCGATCGCGATTTTCGCTTCGCGTTCGCCGGCGGCGCGGCGCTCTGTCTTGCAGGATTTGCCAACATTCGTCTCGGTCCGCTGCTGGCGCTGACGGCACTCCTTTTTCGAATCGTTCGTCCTCGCGATCGCATATGGGGCGGCACATCTGCAGCAAACGGAATCTTTGCCGGTGTGATCGCCACGTTCGCGCTCTCCTCCAGCTATTTTTTTGCGACTCACAGTGCAGGAATTGCTTTGCGACGAGTGTGGACTGAAAACTATCTTGCCGATCGGCTATCGGAAGGAACGCCTTGGATTCTTTTGCATCGCATTGGCGTCCCGTTTGGATTGCAGCTCATCCTGCGCAGTGACCGGCTCTTCGATCCTCTTCAGATTGATCTGGCGACGATCGTCATTTTCATTGTGGGCGCGGTGGGGATCGTTCGCACTCTGGCAACCAGATATCGAGCTCCTGACGGATTCTTTACACTCGCATTTCTCCAGCTCGCGAATGTGCTTTTCGTTACGGCGATGAAATTCATCTACATCTACCACTTCGAAATCATCATGCTGCTCATGCTGCCGTTTGTCGCGAGCGAGCTCGAACGGTTCGTGAAGTCGCCGCGCCGGTGGGCTGCCGTTGCTGCCGCTCTACTGATCGTGAGCGGCGCAAATGTCTTTGCCTCCGTCTTCCGTGGAAAAGAGATGGATCTCGCGTATCAGGACTTGATCATGCGCGAGGCTGATCGCTTGACTCCCGCCACAGGCACCGTGTTCGATGGAGTCGGCTGGGCGTTGCGGCGCAGGCCCGCTTATCGATATTGGTTTCTTCCTACACTGGTGGTGAACTTTGAAAAGAGTGGCCTGTTCGAGAGCTACACGCCCGAACAGATGGCCGCCGACCCGCCGGCAGCGATCATTAGCGACTATCGTCTTTACACATGGCTGCTGATGCATCCCGCTCTGACGAGATTCGCGACGACTCATTATCTCCCTCTGTGGCGGAATCTATGGTTGCCGGGTCTCAGCGCCCGCCTAACGCCGGAGAGCTCGTCGGCGGAATGGGTTGTGCCCGCAACGGGCACGTACCGCGTCTACGGGTCTAACGTGCTCTCAATTCATCCGTGGTTTCGACAGCCTCTGATTTTCAGCACCTACGAAAGCAGCCGAGTCGAAGTTGTGCTGTCAGGGTTTCCGCCGGCTGCTGCTTTGCCGCTGACGTTTGCCGTTGACGGAAAGGCGACGCCGCCGTTGAATTCATTGAGCCTCGTGAGAGGGCAGCACCTCAGAGTCGCGGGGCGTCTCGATCGTCCTTTGGGTTTGTTGATCGTACCGGAAGGAATCCGCGCACTTTTCATGCAGCCGGCGCCGGGCGTGTCGCTCGACGCCGCAACATTGCCGGTGGCTCACATCCGGCCATTCTTGAATCTTTTCAAATGAACCGCGCTCTTTTCCTCGACCGCGACGGTGTTCTCGACGCGCTGGTGTTTCGCGAGGGCGAGTGGGGCGCGCCGCTCCAAGCATCGCAGCTCGAGCTGCTGCCCGGCGTGCGCGAAGCGCTCGACCTCGCGGCGAAAAACGGATGGCTCATTTTCGTCGTCTCGAATCAACCCGATGCCGCGAAAGGAAAGACGACGATGGAATCGCTCCGCGCCGTCCACGATAAGCTTCTGAGAGAGCTCGGCGGCGCGCCGATCAAAGAATTCTTCTATTGCTTTCATCGAGCGGAAGACAAGTGCTCCTGCCGCAAGCCGCAGCCCACATTGGTTCTCGAGGCGGCAAAAAAGTATGACGTTAATGTTTACGAATCGTGGTTCGTTGGCGACGTGGACAGCGACATTGAATGCGGCCGCCGCGCCGGAACCCGAACGGCGCTGATAGAATATGAACACACGAGGTCCAGGCGAGGCGCACAGCGGCCGGATTGGGTTTGTCGTGACCTCCGTCACTTTGTGCACGCGCTGATCGGTCAAACATCGTCCTATGCCGCACAATCTGAAGATTGACCTCTATTCCGACGGCGCCGATGTGCGCGAGATGGTCGCTGCGCGCGATGCCGGCCTGGTCAAAGGCTTCACCACCAATCCCACGCTGATGCACAAATCGGGGATCTCCGATTACGAGACATTCGCGCGCGAAGCGTTGAAAGCAGTCGGTGGGCTGCCGATCTCGTTCGAAGTCTTTGCCGACGAATTCGAGGAAATGGAACGGCAGGCGAAACGGATCGCCACATGGGGCGACGGCGTCTTCGTGAAGATTCCGATCACCAATACGCGCCGTCAGTCTTCGATCGATCTGATCCGCCGCTTGTCGGCGGCGCGCGTGAAGCTGAACATCACCGCGATCCTCACTCTCGATCAAGTTCGCTGCGTTGTCGATGCGCTCAACGCTGAAATTCCGGCGATCGCCTCGGTCTTCGCCGGACGAATCGCTGACACTGGGCGCGATCCCGTGCCGTTGATGGCCGAGGCGGCGAAGATTGTCGGGAAGAAGCCGAAGGCGCAACTGCTATGGGCCAGCCCGCGCGAGCTGCTGAACATTTTTCAGGCTGACGCGTGCGGCTGCCACATCATTACTGTCACGCCGGACATCCTCAAAAAGTTGGCGATGGTCGGCAAATCGCTTGAAGATCTTTCGCTTGATACAGTGAAGATGTTCTACAACGACGCTGCTGCGGCGGGGTTCCGGCTTTGATCCTCACGCGCACCCCGTTTCGCGTGACCCTCGGCGGCGGCGGAACGGATCTGCCCTCGTACTTTTCGCATCACGGCGGGTTCATTTTCGCGATGGGCCTCGACAAGTACATGTACGTCGCCGTGAATCGCCCGGTCGTCGGTCACCACATCCGCCTTCACTACTCGCATGCTGAGACTGTGGAGCACGTCAGTCAGCTCAAACACGAGCTCGCGCGCGAGGCGCTCAAGGCGCATGGAATCGAAAACACGTTCGAAGTGGCATCGATCGCCGATCTGCCCGCGGGCACAGGATTGGGATCATCGAGCTGCTATCTCGTTGGACTGCTTAGGGCATTGTTGCAGACGCTCGCTGAAGAGGCGTGTCACATCGAGCTCGATATCCTCAAGGAAGGCATCGGCAAACAGGATCAGTACATGGCTGCATATGGCGGCCTAACAGTGCTCGAGATCGAGCGCGACGGACGGGTCACCGTGCGTCAGCTCGCCCCGAGCAGCGGCGACATCGGCGATTTCGTCGCTCACACGCACATCTATTACACCGGATCGCAACGCGACGCCCGCGAGGTTCTTGTCGATCAGAATCAGGCGATGCAGCGCAAGGAGAGCGTCGATCACGCCCGCGTCTCCGACAGCCTCCATCGCATCAAAGACCTCGGTTACCGCATTCTCCAGGCGATCGAGGACAGCAATTTCGACCGTTGGGGCCAGCTCCTCGACGAACACTGGCAGAACAAGAAGAAATTGTCGAAGAAGATCACCTGGTCGCGTGTCGACGAGGTTTATGACGAGGTCCGCCGCCGTTTCGGCGTGTTAGGCGGCAAGATCATCGGGGCGGGGGGCGGAGGATTCCTGATGCTCTACTCGTCGAAGCAGCACGCCGCACTGGAAAAATTCATGCGCGCCGCGGAAATGCCGCGCATGCACTACACCGTCGAGCCGGAGGGCACCAAAGTCGTCGCGCAGATGGGGCACGGATTTCTTTCCGCGTCGCAATCGCTCGCCGTCGCCGCGCAGGAGAGCGCTTGACGATCGGCATTCTGGGTGGCGGTATTTCCGGAATCTCCCTCGCAGCCCAACTCGATGAAAACGTGGAAGTGCTCGAAAAGCGGGCGCGCATCGGCGGCCTCTGCGGCTCGATCATCGATCAGGGCTTCACCTTCGACGCCGCCGGCCCGCACATCATGTTCAGTAAGAACAAAGAGGTGCTGAACCTGATGGTGGCCACGCTTGGCGATAACGTTCACCAGCGCCGCCGCGAAAACAAGATCTGGTTCAAGGGGCAGCTGGTGAAATATCCGTTCGAGAATGATCTTGCGTCGCTGCCGAAGGAAGACAACTTCGCGTGCATCTACGGGTACATCGTCAATCCTCACGCTGACGAGGCTCCCGCAAGTCTCGCACAGTGGTCCTACAAGACGTTCGGCGAAGGGATCTCCGACAAATACTTCATCCCGTACAACCGCAAGATCTGGAACTACGATCCGGCGAAGCTCGGGCTGGAGTTCGTGTCCCGCATTCCCAAACCGCCGATGGAAGATGTACTGAAGTCTTCAATCGGAATTCCGACCGAAGGCTATCTCCATCAGTTGTACTTCTACTATCCGGTTGAAGGCGGCTACGAAGCGATCGTGCACGCGTTCGCGAAGAAAGTGCGCGGCCGCATCTGCACATCGTCGCCGGTTACAGAAGTGAAGCGCAGCGGCAAAGGCTGGCAGGTAACGACGAAGAACGAAGAACGAAGAACCTACAACGAATTGGTCTCTACAATCCCAGTTCACGAGCTTCTCACCGTTTGGCCTGACGCGCCGAAAGAAGCGCGCGAAGCGGCGTCCCGCCTGCGATACAACTCGCTGATCAATGTCCTTCTCGGGCTGCGCGGCGACGGCGTGCCCTACACCGCGCTTTACATTCCCGATCCGGCGATCGTTTTTCATCGCCTGTCGTTCCCCAAATATTTCAGCGAGCGGAATGTGCCGCATGGATCATGGTCTGTGATGGCGGAGATCACTGCGAACGAGGGTGACGGAATTTGGGAAACGAACGACGACCAGGTCCTGGAGCGCGTCATCGTCGATCTGGAGAAGATGGGCCTCGTCGATCGTAACGACATCGCTTATCGAAGAGTTGTCCGTTTTCAGTACGGATATCCCGTCTACGAGCTCGATTACCGCGAGAACGTCACCGTGCTGCGCGAGTCCATCGCTCGAACCGGCCTGCACCTGTTAGGCCGCTTTGCACAATTCGATTACATCAATTCCGATGTTTGTGTCGAGCGCGCTCTAGCGCTCGCAAAAACGCTGAACGATGTTTGAATCGCAGCAATACCAATACTTCGAGGACGTCAATTGGGGCCTGTTGCGGCTCTGGGGCGATCGCCGCGACAAGGACGTGCTCGACGTCGGTTGCGGCTTCGCGACCACATCGCAGCACATTCAGCAGTTAGGGAATCGGGTGTTGGGGGTTGAATCCAGCGCTGAGGCGGTGAAGATTGCGCGCACGCGGATCGGCGAAGTCATTGAAGCCGACCTGCAGCAGTTTTCGACCGAGCGCAAATTCGACACGATCATCTTCGCCGACGTGCTCGAGCATCTTGCCTGGCCCATTGGTGTTCTGCGCCAATACAAAGCGATGCTGAAAGGCGGCGGCAGTGTGATCATCTCGCTGCCGAACGTTGGCCTCTGGTCCGTGCGACTCGGTCTCCTCTTTGGGCGTTTTCACTACGATGAGACCGGCGTGCTCGATCGGACGCATCTGCGATTCTTCACGAGATCCAGCGCGATCGAGATGATGCGCGCCGCGGGATTCGAGCCCGTCCGGCGAACATACAACCCCGGGCTCGCGCGGCCGCTCGTTCCGCTGGCCAAGAAGCTTCTCGGCGGCGAAGGTGGTGATCCTTCGGCGATTCTCGAGTCGACTCCGTATCGCGTTTATCTGAAAACCGCGTATCCGATCGAACGCACGATCGCGCGCGCCTGGCCCGGCATGCTGGCCTTCCAGATGATCTTCGAGGCGAGGCCGGCATGAAGGTCACCGTTTCGATGATCACGCTCAACGAAGAGCGGGCCGTCGCGAAAGTTGTGGGGGACATTCGGCGCGTTGTTCCTGATGCGGAAATCTTTCTGGTCGACTCGAGCCGCGATCGCACAGCGGAAATTGCCGAGCAGCTCGGCTGCCGCGTATTCAAGCAGTTTCCGCCGAAGGGCTACGGGCCAGCGATGGATCGCGCCGTTCGCGATGCGAGCGGCGATGTGGTCGTGACTCTCGATTGTGATGACACATATCCGGTCGACACGATTCCGAGACTCGTAGCGATGATTCAGGACGGTTGGGATCTCGTGAACACTACGCGCGTGGCCAACCGGCCGAAGGCGATGCCGCTCACGAACTTTGTCGCCAATCGCGCCTTCGCGCTAAGCGCGCGTCTCCTCCACGGAATCAAAACGACGGATGTCCACAGCGGCATGCGCGCCTATCGCAAATCGATGATCGACGCCGTGCAGTGGAATGCGAACGGCCCTGCACTTCCCGTGGACATGCTCGTCGTTCCGTATCGCATGGGGTATCGGGTCACCGAAGTGCCGATCGAGTATCGCGAACGGATCGGAGAGACGACCCTGCGGCGATTCAAAAGCACCTGGTGGACGTTCAAGCGATTGTGGCGAGCGCGAAAAGTGAGTGCCAAGTGCCCAGTGCCGAGTGCCGAGTAGTGATTCTTGCCGGGGGGTTTGGTACCCGGTTAGGCGAGCTCGCGCGGGGACTGCCGAAGCCGATGTTGCCGATCGGCGAGCGGCCCTTTCTCGAGCTGGTCGTCGATTCGTTCACCGTGTGCGGATTCCGCGAATTTGTCCTGCTGACTGGATACCGCGGCGATGTGATCGAACGACACTTCGGCTCGCGATTCATCTACAGCCGCGAATCGACGCCGCTCGGTACCGGTGGTGCCCTTCGCGAAGCCCGCCGTCTCCTCGGCGATCGTTTTCTGCTGACGTACGGCGACGTCCTGCGGCGCTTCGATTACGATCGTTTCGTGCGCGCGCATGATGAGCCTTGCCTCGCGGTTTACCGCCGCATTTCGGTCGGCAATACCGAAATCGAAGGCGATCGCGTGATCCGATTCGACAAGCACGTGCCGGAGCTGCCGTACATCGACGCCGGATTTTCTCTCATGCATGCGAGCGCGATCGATCTGCTACCGAAGAGCGGAGCGTGCTCGTTCGAGGAGATCGTCTTTCCGGCGCTGGCTCGCGAGCGCCGGCTCGCCTGCGAAATTGTTGATCATAATTTTTACGAAATCGGCAGTCCGGAGGAGTTGGCGAAGACGCGGGCGGCGCTGGCGTGAAGATCGTGGTCACCGGCGCGGCCGGATTCATCGCCACGAGTCTGCTGCCGCGGCTCCTCAACAGCGGCGACGAGGTCCACGGCGTCGACAACTACTTTCTCGGCAAGCGCGAATTCGTCGCCCGCTCCCTCGGCGCGCCAAATTTTCATTTCTACGAGTTCGATCTGCTCGATCGCGATCGCGTCATCGCTCTGTTTCGCGACGTTCGTCCCGATCTCGTGTGGCATCTCGCCGCCAACAGTGACATCAGCTTCGGCACGAAATACACCGATTTCGATCTCAAGGGCGGCACGCTCGTCACGTACAACGTGCTCGAGGCGATGCGCCTCGCCGGCACGAAAGAACTGCTCTTCTCCAGCAGCGGCGCGATTTATGGCGAGCCGAAGGTGATGCCGACGCCGGAAAATTACGGCCCGATCCTGCCGATCTCGCTTTACGCGGCGAGTAAGGCCGCGTGCGAGACGCTCATCACCGCGTTCGCCAGCAACTACGGCATTCGCAGTTGGATTTTTCGATTCGGCAACATCACCGGACCTTTTCCGACGCACGGCGTGATCCACGACTTCATTCTCAAACTCAAAAAAGATCCGACACGTCTGCAGATCCTCGGAGACGGCCGTCAGTCAAAGCCTTATGTGCACGTCGAGGATTGCCTCGACGGGATGATGTTTGGTCACAAGCAAGCGCGAGAGAGCGTGAATTGCTTCAACCTCGCTGTTCCGGACGCAACGTCGGTGAATGAAATCGCGCAGTGGACGATCGAGGCGATGGGTCTCGATGCGAAGCGCGTGCTGCTCGAGTACACCGGCGGTTCGCGGGGCTGGCCAGGCGATGTTCCTCAGGTTCGCCTCGACACGCGGCGGATGGAATCGCTCGGCTGGCGGCCGAAAATGAAAAGCGCCGAAGCGGTTAGGCGGTCGATCAGCGAAACAGTGGAGCAGATGCGCTGAGCCACTGATGCGCGAGCGCGATGTTGTTGCGCGCGTGTGCGGCACTGGGATCGATCGATAGCGCGCGTTGAAATTCGGCGATGGCCTCGTTGATCAATGGCGTGCGCTCCGCCGGCGGCAGCGGCCGAGCCTTCATCATCAACGCAGTCCCCAAGCCGACATGGGCCTGCGCAGTCCATTCGGATGCATGCCCTGACAATCGGATCGCGCGCTGCAGGTGTTCAATTGCCCGATCAGGTTTTGTCAGCTCGAAGGTCTGACCAATTGAATACTCGGCCATAGGGTTAGGCGGGGTGACGGCGATTGTGTGTTCAAAAAGCGTTTCGCTGTCGCGCCAGTAGCCGACTTGACGATAGGCGATCGCTGCGAAAGCGATGACGACGACAGCCGCGACCGGCGCGAGCACTCGTCGCGGAATACTCCAAACCACAGCGATCGACAACCCAATGAACGAAAAGTACGTGTAGCGATCGGCGATCGCCTGCGTGCCGATCTGCACGATTCCGATGACCGGCACGAGCGTTCCCAGGAACCAGAACCAGCCGGTGAAGAAGTGGGGAGCCTTCGCGCGATAGCGGAACGCCGCGATCGAGATCACGACAAGCAAAAGCGCCGCGGCTGCAGCAACGCCGGCCGCGATCGGTTGCATCGGATAGACAACAGCAAGATTCATCGGGGCGAAGAATTTGCCGATGTAGCGTATGTACGCGACGGCGGCGTTGCTGAGGCGTGTCGCGAGCGGAACGGCCTCGACGCTCTGCAACGCGCTGAGATTCCGCTGACCGACAATCGCCATGATCGCCCCGAAAATCGTCAGTGCGAGCAGCGGACTCTTTTCCTTGATCCGCACGCCGCGGCCTAACGGCCAGAAGTCGAGAAGCAAGAGCACGAACGGCAGAGTGATGTACATCTGCTTGGCCATGATGCTGAGGACCATCGCCACGAAGACGCGCCATCGCTTTGCGGGATAGAAGAACAACGCCAACATCGCGAACAGAGTGCTCAGAGTGTCCTTGCGCTCCGAAACCCATGCGACGGACTCCACGTGCGCGGGATGAATGGCGAAGAGCGCCGCCACAACAGCGCTCGGCCAGCTTTCGCCCGTCATGCGGCGCAGCGCGAGAAAGAGAAGCATGGCGCTGATGATGTGCAGGATCACGCTGGTCATCACGTGCAGCCCGGCACGCATTTGCCACAGATCGATGTCGAGCATGTGCGACATCCACGTGATCGGATACCAGCCGAGCGACGGCGAGGCGATCGCCCAGCCAATCGACTCCGCGGTCAGTCCGTGGATGACATGAGGATTTTCGGTGACGAACTGGCCGTCGTCGTAGTTGAGAAACGAATGCGAGGTGACCTGCGCGAAAACCGCGAGCATGAGAATGGCCAGGCCGGCGACGAATGGGACAGGATTCGCCGCCACTTTTTTCTGCTGCCGCTTGCGCGCCATTGAGCGCGCTAGTTTAATCGGCTCCAGTGGGCGTCGGGCTGATCACGATCACGCATTATCCGAAGTGGCACGACTACGCAGTAGTCGCGCTGCT
>QHVY01000113.1:0-898 GCA_003223695.1 Acidobacteriota bacterium | reverse complement strand
CGGCTGGAGAGCCGGCGCTACGCTGGCTCGGCACACTCGTCGTCTTCGCGATCATGTTCTTCGTTCACGATCATCCCTACGTGTTGATGGATCCATTTCACGAAGGCGAGCATCTGACGCCCGCGTTTCTCTATCGCGACGGCGCGCGGCCGTATCGTGACGTCTTCCTCGTGCACGGCCTCGCGTACGACGGCGGCCTCGACGCACTGGTTCTCGGCACTCCTGCTTCGCCGCGAAGAACAAGACGACTGGAGACGATTCTCGATTCGGCAACTCTCGCGCTGCTCGTGCCGATCGCTGCGGAGCTCTGCGCGAGCGGCGGTGCAGTTGCAGCAGCAGTCATCGCCGCTCTTTGCGCAGTGGGTGCCGGACAAGTCCCGGTGTTTCCGTATTACCGCCTCGCTCCGATTCTCCTCGCCACTCTCGGCCTTCTGCATTACGCGCGAACGAAACGCGGCCTTCTTCTCGCGTACATCGCCTCGGCCTTCGGCATTCTTTGGAGCCTGGACACCGGAATGTACGCGGTGGCGGCGACAGCGATCTGCACCGCGATTCTTCGGCCGCCGCTGAAGCGCGTGCTCATCAGCGCGGCGATTGCACTCTCGTTGCCGATTGTCATCCTGATGGCCATTCGCGCCGACCTCGTTCGATTCGCGATCGATTCGTTCGTGATCATTCCCCGTTCGATCGACGCGATCTGGTCACGGCCGGCGCGAACGACGATCGATTGGGAATCGGCGCGCTATTACCTTCCGCCGATCTTTTTCGGCTGGCTGCTGGCGTCTTCGATTCGCAAGCGCAACATGCAGGGAATCATCGTGGCGATTTTTTCGATCATCGCCTTTCGCAGCGCCGCCGGGCGATGCAGTTGGAGCCACACGCGATATGGGCTGCCGCT
>QHVY01000112.1 GCA_003223695.1 Acidobacteriota bacterium | reverse complement strand
GGAGCGACCTCGGCCGTCGAATGAACCGTCCCCGAGCGCTGTTTCTGTCAACGGTCCGTAACCTTTCCGAACATGGCGGCGTCACACACAGGAGACAGGCGGGAGATGAAGCACCTGAGCGATCAGGAGCTGATGCGCATCGTTCAGGCGGGCGACTTCTCTCCCGCTTCGGAGATTTACGACCGGTATAGCAGCCGGATCTACAACTTCGCGTATCGATTTTTGAAAAACAGCGAAGCCGCTGAAGACGCAACCCAGGAAGTCTTTGTCAAGATGCTCAAGCATGCGAACCAGTTTCATGGTGACGCGAAACTCTCGACCTGGCTGTTTTCGATCACGGCAAACTGGTGCCGCGACTACTTGAGAAAAGCGGACAACAAAACCAAGGAAGCAGAGGACGTCCTGGTGACACTCCCGGCTCCGGCGGAGCTTTCGCCCGAGAGGACATTGGAAAAACGCGAGAACGAAAGGCGGATTCAGAAAGCTTTGACCGCGCTCACGCCCGAGCAGCGCGAGGCGATTCTGCTTTCTCGATTTCAAGGCCTGTCCTACGCCGAGATCGCGCAGATCTCCGGATGCTCCGAAGGTGCAGTGAAAACGCGAGTGTTCCGGGCGATGGAGACGCTGAAAAAAGCGCTGGGCGGTGAGGCCAGCGGAGGTGAGCGATGTCTGAATGCGATTTCATGAGAGAGAACATGCCGCTGCTGCTGACCGAGTCACTCGACCCGGCGCGGCGTGAGCTGACTCACCAGCACATCGAACGCTGCGCGGCTTGCAGCGATGAATGGGCAGGCTATCGCGAGACCTGGCAGTTTCTCGGCGCGTTGCCCGAAGTCGAAGTACCAGCGCATGTCAAGACGCAGTTCCTTGCGAACGTAGAGCCGCCTCTCAGGCGCCTCGCGCCGGCTGAGAGCCGGCGCCACGTCACACGTTGGCTGGCACAGGCCGCGGCTGTGGTCCTTGTCGCCAGCGGGGCGTTCTATGCCGGCCATCGGTCGAAACCGATCGAGCTCAAAGAGCAGCCGGCGAGTCTCAACTCCTACTCCATCGCCGAGTCGCGCGTGTTGCCGGCGAGGCTCGTCAGCCCGAACATCGAAGGACGGCCGGACATCGAGAATGTGTCGTTCGTCGATTCCAATCCGAGTGATCCCGACATCGGTCTGTCGTTCGACATCACCTCGCACGTGACGGTTACCGGTCGTCCGACAGACAAGAGCATGGTCCGCCTGCTGCGATATGTCCTCGAAAACAAGAACAGAGCAGCGTCACCGTCGCGTTCGCGCGCGATCGATTGGGTGCGTACGCTCTACTCGCGTCCCGAAAATGCCGAGCCGGAAATCGCCGAAGCATTGGCGAACGTGCTGCGCAACGACTCGCATGAAGGCGTGCGCATCAAGGCCGTAGAGACGCTGAACCGGATGCCGGGCGGCGCATCGGCCGACACGCGAGGGGCGTTGATTGAGGCCCTGAAGAGCGATCCGAATCCGGCGGTACGCATCAAGGCCGTCGAAGCGCTCGCGAATCTCGCGCACAGCGGCGCGACGTTCGATTCCGCAACCCTCGACACCTTGCGGCAGAAAGCGGTGCAAGGTGATGAAAACGTTTACGTCCGCGTGAAAGCGGCGGAGGCCCTGAGCAGCATTCACCCGTGATGATTCGATCGAAGACTCCTGCATTGTGCGCGGCCATCGCGCTGCTGATGTCAGCGAATGCGTTCGCTGAGAATCTCATTTCGACTGAGAAGATCGAAAAGCTATTTCCGGCCGAATCGGCCGACTCTGTCTGGATCGACAATCCATTCGGCAACATCGAGGTCGTTGGAAGCGATTCGCCGGGACTGGCCATCACAGCCATCAAGACCGTGACGGGTCCGGATCGCGCCTCGCTCAAGGATGGTAGCGAGCAGACGGTCGTCAGCTTCGAAGGCGATCGCAACGTGCGGCTCATTCGCACGATTCTGCCCCGAGTCCACAACGGACCGTGGACAAGCAGCGTCTCGTACACGCTTCGCGTACCGCGGACAGTGCACGTCAAAATTGCTTCCAGGATTGCCTCGCGCATCCGCGTGGCCAACATCAACGGAAATGTGACGGTGAACATGTTCAGCGGCGCGATCATCCTCGATGGTGTCGCCGGCGCATCGATCATCAATACGACGAACGGCAAGGTCCTTTACGTCTATCGACAGAAACCGTCGACGAACGCGCAGATTCAGGCGGTGAACGCCGACATCGACGTGGTTGTGCCACCCGACGCGAATTTCAACTGGATCGCCGATACATTGCGCGGTGATGTGGTCACCAATCTCCCCGTTCGCGCCGAGTTTCTCGGCAGCGCGTTTCGTGGAACGGTGAACGCTCCAGGCGGGCCGACGATCGCCATGCAGACGCTGCTTGGCAACATTCGGATCCTCGGTGCCGGTCTCGATACCCGGCTTGTGCAATCGGTGCGTGAAAGTGTGACAGAACCGCCGCAGCGGCCCGTGACCATGCAGTCGCTGCTGATGCGTCCTGCGAAACGAATTCAGCTTCCGATCTCCGGCGGCCCCTTCGACTTCTCTGCGTCGATCGCGGATGTGGAAGTCGGTGAGGTTCGTGGATGGGCTCACGTGCAAACTGCGGCAGGGGAGATCAAACTCGGCATCGTCTACGGCGACTGCACCGTCACCTCAAACGGAGGTCCGCTCGACCTCGGCGACATCATGGGAACAGTCATGGCCAGTACGGACGCAGGCGACGTGCTGGTGCGCTCCGCGCGCATGGGCGGAAAAGTTTCCACTGCTGGCGGCATCATTCGCGTGCTCTACACCGGCGGTCCACTGACGCTACAGTCGGGCGGCGGCGACATCACAGTTCGCCAGGCTGCCGGTTCGATCAACGCCGAGACGCGATCGGGCGACATTAACCTCACTGCCGATCCCCTGCAGCGCACGCAGCACATCCAGGCTCATACACTGCAGGGCAATATCATCCTCAACGTCAGTCCGCATTTTGGCGCCGAGATCGATGCGACTGTGCTGACGTCCCGTCCTGATGCCAACGCGATTCGCTCGGACTTCAATGGTCTGACCATTAAACGCGAACAGGTTGGCAGCAAGACGCGAATTCACGCGACAGGAAAGCTGAACGGCGGCGGCGATCGCGTCGAGCTGTTTGCCGAAGAGGGCGACATTCACATCAGCAATGTGGCTACGAGCCCGGTAACGGTGATGTCGCCGCCGTAGCACGTCACTTCGGCAGTTTGTGCATCTCGGCAACGATGAACTCCTTCACGTCCTCGCCTCCAGTGAGCGTCAGACGGATGCCGCCTTTTGCGGGAAGCTCGACAGCGAAGCTCAGAAACGGGCAACAACGCGACTCGAGCGCGATCCAGTCGCCGACCTCGGCGATGGTCATCTTCTGCCGGTCGATTGTCCATGAGTACCCGCCCGACAACTCCTGGCGATTTGCGGCGGCGACACTCAGTTGATCGAGGCGCGCATAAAGCCGTGTGCGCTCCTGGTGGTTGAGCGCGTTGAGATTGCACGCGAGAACTGCAGCAAGAATGAGTGACATTTGAGATCCTCCTGCAAACAAGCTACGACTTCAAGTAAGCTTTAAGTCAAGATGCAAATCGGTGAACTCGCAAAACACGTCGGTATCCAGTCGTCAGCAATTCGCTACTACGAATCGATCGGCCTTCTCATGCCGCAGAGGCGTGTGAGCGGAAAAAGGATTTTCGGCGAGGACGCGCTCGAACGATTGACCGTGATCGCCTTCGCCAAACAGGCGGGTTTCACGCTTCGCGAGATCCGCGAACTCTTCAGCGGATTTCGCGCGAGCCGCTGGAAACCGCTCGCGCAACGGAAGATCGTCGAGCTCGATGAGACCGTCGCGCGGATTGCATCGATGCGTTCCTTTTTGATGAAAGCGATTCGGTGCGGTTGTGTCGATGTGGAGGCCTGCGGCCGTGCTTTGATGCGCGAGTGCGGCTGACTACGTCTTCGGATTGCGCAGCTCGAAATGATCGAACGAGCGCCGCTCGCCTTCTTCGCGGCGAACGCAGCGGAATCCGAGTTTTTGCAGAACGCGAACGGACGCGGCGTTACCGACTTCGACTGAAGAGATGATGCGCGGCAGCTTCAGCTCCTGAAACCCGTAATCGACGAATACTCGCGCTGCTTCAGTCGCCAGGCCTCGACCCCAGTAGGCCTTGGCAACGTAGAAGCCAAGGCCGACCGCGCCGCCGGGCACCGGATGCAATCCGCAGCGGCCGATGTAACGGTTCTCCGCCTTGTAAACCATCGCGTAGAACGGCAGACGACCTTTTTGGCGACGGCCTTTTCGGAAGCTCTGCTCGGCCTCTTCTCTCGTGCGCGGATAGCCGCCCACGAAGCGGCGCACTTCGGGATCCATCTCCATCGCGCAGTAGGCGTCGAGATCCTGCATCTCAGGCTCGCGGAACAGGAGGCGCTCGGTTTCGAGAACGATCACGCCTTCGGCGGCAGCGCCTTGCGACGGCGGGCGTAGAGACGATCGATCAGCTTCGTCGAGCTGCGAATCTGTTCGAGGATTTTTTCCTCGAGGCCGGCGCCCTTCGCTTTGAAGCTCTTCGCTTTGCGAAACACTGCGCGCGCGCGGTCCTTCTGACCGCTCTCGAGCAACGCCATGCCGAGATGCATGAGATTCGTAGCGGTGGGACCGAGGTCGGCTGATTTGCTGAGGAAATCGACGGCGTTGCCGTAGTCCTGACGCTTGAAGTACACCCATCCGAGTGCGGCGAGCGGAAATTGCTTCAGTTCTTTCGGCGAGTAGCGCAGCGCGAGCTGTGCGCTTTCCAACGCTTCGTCGAGATTTTCGTCCATCTCGGCAAGGTTGTACGCCTTTTCGTAATAGGCGATCGATTTTGCGTAATTCGATGTGTACTCGTGCAGCATGTCTTCGAGCGCGCGATTCGCTTCCTTGAAGTTCCCTTCGGCGCGCAGCGCCTCGACGAGCGTCGTGTAAGCCGCGGCGGCGACGACCTCCGTTGGCCGCTGCTTCAGCACGCCGCGGGCAGCGGCGATTGCCTCCGTGTTCATATCCATGTGTGAGCAGAGGAGCGCATACGGCATGAGGATGTTCACGTTGTCGGGATCGACTTGCGCCGCGCGTCGATAGTGATCGAGCGCGTCGATGTAATTTCCCTGCGTGACCATCGATTCCGCTTTTCCGGCCTCTTCGGCAGCGGGGCCCTCGAGCGGCACGTGACCGGAGATCCCTTCGTAAATCTTGACCGCTTGCTGATACTCGATTTTGTTCGGATTCAACTCCAGCGCTTCGTTGAAGCAGTCGATCGCCTTTCGATTCCAATTGCGATCGAGATAGGTGAGACCGAGGTGGTAGATCGCCTCTTCGTACTCCGGGTCGAGCTTGATCGCACTTTGAAAGTTCTTGATTGCGCGCTCGAGCTGTCCCTTGTCGTAAAAAATCGTGCCGAGGAGAAAGTAGGCCTGCGGAATGGCTTCGATTTGCACGGCCTTCTCGAGGAACTTCTGTGCGCGAAGAAGCTTTCCCTTGCGCGCGTAGATCGCGCCGAGCGAAAAGTAAGGCAGGAACGAATCCTGTGAAATCTGAATGGCACGCCGCAGCCAGCGCTCGGCGCCTTTGAGGTCCTGCCGTTCGTGGAGTAGCACGCCGTAGAACACCGCGGCGTCGAAGTGATCGGGCTGCACTTCGAGCGTGCGCTCGAGGTAGTGCTTCGCGCGATCGAGATTGCCGTCGTTGAAAAAAACTTCGCCAAGGAAAAAGCTCAGTTCGTAATTGTCGCGATCGAGTTTGAACGCCTCTTCCAACGCTTTGATCCCACGCTCGGGATCGAAGGCATCGATCGCCGACTCCGCGTCAGCGAGCAACTGGCGGAATCGATCGCGCTTCTCTCCGCGAAAGAGCGAAACGATTCGATCCTTCCGCTCCATGAAGCGCTGCTTCTTTTCGAGAGCGAGCATCTGCTCGCCCATCTTCGATTCCCAAAGCTCGACGAGCTCATCTGCGGAAACGATGTTCTTCTTTTCGAGGAGCTCCTTGACTGATAGCAGGCCGGTCTGATTGACGAAGATGGCGCGCTCGTGCTTGTGGACCGCCTCGACGGCGGAGCGCAGTGTCTCCGCGGTGCGCTTGACGATCTCCTCGAGACCGCTGACGCGCTCGAGCAGGTGCTCATCCAGCGAAAGGTCTTCCTGCTCTTCGTAGTCTTCGACCTCGTCCTCTTCGAACGCGCTGATTCCCGAGAGAACGAGCAGCTTGTTCTGGCAGCGATAGCAATATTCGCGATCGTCTGCGTTATAAGCACTGCAGGTCTGACAGAGCATCTTGGTTGCCGATTAAAACACGGGAGGCCCGTGGATCACTCCCCGTAACGGTAAAACCCGCGCCCGCTCTTCCGGCCCAGCCAACCCGCATCCACCATTTT
>QHVY01000111.1:7158-9832 GCA_003223695.1 Acidobacteriota bacterium | reverse complement strand
CCCTCACACGCGGCGAGGCTTCGCGAGACCTCGTACGAAAAATCGACATGGCCCGGCGTGTCGATCAAATTGAACGTGTAGTCCTTGTAGCGCAGCGTGACCGCTCGGGCCTTGATCGTGATGCCGCGCTCGCGCTCGAGATCCATGTCGTCGAGCATCTGATCGTGCATCTCACGCACCTCCACCGCACCCGTCTTCTGCAGCAGACGATCGGAGAGCGTCGTCTTGCCGTGGTCGATGTGGGCGATGATGCTGAAATTTCGTATGAATCGGGGATCTGGCATTCGCTATTTCAGCGTCCAGAACTTGATCGTACCATCCAGACTTCCCGATACCAGTCGCTTCGCGTCGAGAAATCGCACCGCGGTAATGCTGGCATGATGACCCTCGAACCGCTGCAGCTCTTTGCCCGATTCAACGTCCCAGATGCGGACCATTCGATCGGAACCACCGGTCGCTAGGGTCTTGCCGTCGGGTGAAAAATCAAGGCTGAGCAGCGGCACGGTGATCGGCTCGATCACCGATTTCTCGCCGACAAACTGCACGAATCCTTCGGGCTCGATCTTTCGGAGCAGCTCTCCTGTCGCCGCGTTCCAGATGTGCGCAGCCTTGGGACCGGCCGCCGCCACGCGCGCCCCGTCACGCGAAAAAACTACGGCATGAATTGCCCCAGGAGGTGCTTCGAGGTTTCGCAGCAGCGATCCATCAGGAGCATTCCAAATCGCGACTCCGTATGCGCCAGTGGCAATCGTCTTTCCGTCCGGCGACCATGTCACCGCAGCGGCACTCCATTTTGTATCGAGGCTCCGAAGAATGTTCCCAGTCGCGACGTCAAACAGTTCCACCTGTTTTTCCGTTGTGCCGACAGCGAGCGTACGGCCGTCAGGCGAGAAATCCAGCGCCAGGCACCAGCCGGCCGGAATTTTGAAAATGCGCTCACCGACGTTGATGTCACGCGAATTCCCACAAAACGCAATGCGGTTTGCGCTCGCTGTGACCGCGTATAACTCGTAGTCCTTCGATGCAATCAGCTGCTTCGAGCGAACCTTCCCGTCGAGACTCGCAGAGACAACCTCATTGCCGGCGATTGCGATAGAAGTGATTCCCGCGGCGAGCCACATCATTTCGACGCCTCCGGAACGAGATCGACGTCCTTCTCGCCGGCGCGGCCATAACGAATGTGCGGCTGCCCTTCGTCGACGAAGAATCGCAGCGCACCCTTCTTCTCGTCCCACATCATCAACGTGGGCGAACCTTGCGGCTCGGCCATGAACAAGACGTGCTGCGTCGCGAGACTGTCGAGGGTGAAGATGACGTTCGGATAGTCGTCACTCGTCGCATAGCCGCTGCGCTCGTTTCCTTCAGCATCGAAGAGCAGGATTCCGCTGACGAAACCATCGCGGTGGAATCGCTTCCCAAGAATCATCGGCTCGGGGAGAGGAGCACCGAGGCGAACTCGCTCGACGCCATTGGCGTCGACGATCGACAGCTGGCGCACGCGCAAAACATCCGGCTTTTTTGGGGCGGCAGCGATTCCGGCACCGATCGCGATGACGAGGATGAGGATCAACAGATTGACACGTCGTTCCACGCTCGCGATTTTCTTTTGTTCTTCGGTCATATCAATTTCTCCACAATGACCACATCGCGCCAGACGCCATCGAGTTTCGCGTGACGCTCGTACGTGCCGACCTCACGAAAACCGATCGACCGCAGCAACGCCCGGCTCGCAGTGTTTTCTACGAAGACGCGAGAGACGAGTTTCCAGAAGCCCGCCCCGCGTGCGGCGTCGATCAGCGCCACCATTGCCGCTTTGCCGGCGCCGCGTCCTCGTGCCGATTTCCTCGCGTAGACCGAGAATTCAGCGATGCCTGCGTAGCACTCGCGCGGCCGATACATAGACGTCGATGCATAGGCGATGATCGCCCCTTCATCCTCGATAACGACGATCGGATGGACGCCGTCGAACCACTTCTCGACATCCGCCGCCGTGCGCAGTCGCGTCTCGAATGTGGCGATCCGCTCTTCGATGCCTTCGTTGTAAATGCGGGCGATCGCCGCAGCGTCAGCGGCCGAGGCTTTGCGAACGTTCATCTGTTGTCACGCCGAGCATGAGCGAGGACCCCTGGACGGTTGGGTGGCGCGCCACCCACCAGGCTCCTTGCTGACGCTCGGGTGACATCGGAGTATCACTTGCTCGTCAGCTCGGTGACCACATTGTCAGCCGCGTACACGTGACGCAACGCCTCGAGAATCGCCGCCGAATCGACCGCCACGGCGCGACCGACGCGATCATCGAATTGATAGTCCCACGGCAACGACTCGAGGTTGCCGTCGAAGATGATTCCGACAAATTCGCCGGCGCGGTTCACCACCGGACTTCCCGAGTTGCCACCGATGATGTCTGCGGTGCTCACGAAATCGAACGGCGTGTTTCCTTTGATCGCCGCCTTTTTCGCTATCCATGACTTCGGGAGATTGAACGGCGGCTGATCCTTGTGCGCGGCCGAGTGTTCGTACGTGCCGGCCATCGTCGTCGACCACGGAACTTGTTTGCCGTTCTCTTCGAATCCCTTCACGGTTCCCAATGCCAGCCGCAGCGTGAACGTCGCGTCAGGGTACGTCTCGCCGCCCATCGCCTTGAACGTCGCGTTGGCGATTTTCGAATAGGCCT
>QHVY01000111.1:0-7126 GCA_003223695.1 Acidobacteriota bacterium | reverse complement strand
ATCAGCGGATCGTTCGACGCGTCAACCGCCGCTTTGCCGCCTTCGCCGAGGCGTTTGCGTTCGGCGACGTCGCGAAGCTTGGTAGTCCGCACCAGCTCCGACGCGAGCTCGTGCGGCGACTTGCCGTTCAACACTTGCTTGACCAGCGGTTGATCGCCGCCGACCGCCTCCAACCACGCGGACAGCGAATCGCCCAGCGTGGCGCTCTCCAGATCCTCGTAGACCGGCGCCTCAGAGTAGAGCTGCAGTTTCAGAGAGGCAAGGTTCGACTCTCGAAATTCGCGCAGTCTTTCCGCGTTCGGCTTCTGCGACTCGTCCGCGAGGCGCAGGAGTGCGCGGGCGATGGAGAACAGCTGACTGTTGAACGCCGCACCACCTTCTACGTAGCGGAACTCGGTCATGAACGGCCTGTACGCGGTGAAGGCGTTGTGCACCATCTGCCAGGCGTCGCCGTATGCAGCGTTCAGTTGGGGGTCGCTCTTCACCTTCTGTCTGAGAGCGTTTTCGGCATCCGCTTTCTTCTGCATGATCGCCGGATCCTGCAGGCCGCCAATCAAACCGATGTATGCCTTGCGCGAATTCTTGATGCCGAAGAGCTGATCGTGCGCACGGCGCTCGTTCTCCGAGCTGCGTTCGCTGTACGTGTCCAACAGCACTTCGCGGCGGCGGAGCATGTTGAGCGTGAACGGATAGGTCACGTCGCGTAAGAATTCGAGATGCTCGAGCGTGTTCAGTCGATCCGTGCGCCCTGGATGTCCGGAAACGAAAATCAATTCGCCATCTGTGGGACCCGTCGGACTGAATTTGAGGTAATCGTCGATCTTCGCCGGCTTGCCGTTTTCATACGCGCGGAACAGACAGATGTCGAGGTCGTAACGCGGATATTCGAAATTGTCGGGATCGCCGCCAAAAAACGCGATCGCTACTTCCGGCGCGAACACGAGCCGCACGTCCGTGTACTTTTTGTATCGGTAGAGGTGATATTCGGCGCCCTGATAGAGCGTGACGACATCGCTGCGCAGGCCGGTCTTGTCGGTCGATTCTTTCTCAATCGTGTTCATCACCGCACGCCGGGCCGGCTGCGCATCGGCAGCGCTCATGCCCGGAGTCACCGCCGCGTTCACGCGCTGAGTCACGTCCTCGATGCTCATCAGCACATTCAGCTCGAGATCGACGCACTTCACTTCCTCGGCATGCGTCTTGGCGTGATAGCCCGTCTCCACGTAATCATGCTGTGGAGTGCTGAGCTTCCCCAGACAGTCGAGGCCGACGTGATGGTTCGTCAGAATCAATCCGTCCGACGAGACGAACGATCCCGATCCGCCGTTGTTGAATCGGATCGACGATTTCTGCAGATGATCGAGCCACGTTTGCGACGGGTTGAAGTTGTATCGCTGCTGCAGGAGATTGCGCGGCGGGTGATTGAACAGCCACATCCCCTCGTCCGCGATTGCACTGGCAGCAATGAGCAGGAGAGCGAGAACAAATGTCTTCTTCACCGGGCCTCCCATGTTGTTCCGTTCATGTTGGCGATGATCTTCGCCACTTCAATGTAGTCAGCTTGATCGCCGAGTTGATGTAGCGCTGCGGTAAACAAGTTCTGTGTCAGTGCCAGCATCGGCGTCGAGGCGTGCTGTTGGTGGGCGATCGAGGCGGCGATGCGGATGTCCTTGTCGTGGTGCACGAGCTTGAAAATCAGCGGCCATTTCCCTTCTACGAGGCGCATCGGCAGAAGGTTTTCCGAGGCGTTCGAGCGGCCGCTTCCTGCATTGGTCACCGCGAGCGCTGTCTTCAAATCGATTCCGTATTGTTTCGCGAGCAGCAGGCACTCCGACGTGATCCACACCGTCGCGCCCATGATTGAGTTTGTCAGCACTTTGATCGCGTGTCCCGCGCCGACGGGTCCGACATGGATGATCGTCTTGCCGACGATACGCAGGATAGGCTCGGCGCGGGCGAAATCTTCCGGGCTGCCGCCGACCATGATGGTCAACGTCGCGTTTTCTGCACCGACTGTCGCGCCGGTGACAGGCGCATCGACAAACTCCACGCCTTTCTCGGCGAGACGCTTCGCCGTTTCGCGGCTGACATTCGGATCGCCGCTCGTCGCATCGATCCACAACGTGCCGCGACGCACGCTCGGCAGGAGTCGGCCGACGATCTCATCGACTTCTCTGCTTGTCGGCAGCATCGTAATGATCACCTCGGCCTGCGCGGTGTCGGCGAGATCGCCGGCCAGGCGGCCGCCGTACTCGCGCGAATGGCGCTCCGCCTTCTCGCGCGTGCGATTCCAAACGATGAGCTCGTGTTGTTTTGAGAGATGCCGCGCCATCGGAAAGCCCATGGCGCCAAGGCCGATGAATGCCAGCTTCATGAGAAGCGGCATTCTAGCGAAAGGCGAAATTAAAAATTTCGAATTTCAAATGAAAAAGCCCGCCACCCGGCGGGCCCACTTTTCAATTTTTCATTTGAAATTTGAAATTTGAAATTTCGACGGATCCCTCGAGACCCTCCGGCTCGCGTTGCAGAGAGAGAGGTAGCTTCAGCAATTGGTCCACAGGGGCACGCCCATTCGCCCGCTCCCCGTGGCTGGGTCCGAGGTGGGCGCGTAGCTGAAGGGTCTCGAGCGACCCGCCGAAAATTTTTTAAAGAACAAAAAAGGGGCGTTACGCCCCTTTGTAGCCGTGTGACCGGCGCGAATCTGTCGCTAAGGAAATTTAATTCATTTATGCGCGTACTGTAGTGACTTAAGTCACAAATATCAACTTCGATTTTTGTACCAATCGGCGTTGATCTGAATGTACTGTTTCCATTTTTCGGGTGTTAGATCAGCCGTAAAAATCGCCTGCACTGGGCAAGCCGGCTCGCACGCTCCACAATCAATGCAAACCTCGGGATCAATGTAGAGCATGGTTTCATCCGCGAAAGTCGCCTCATCCTTACGCGGATGAATGCAGTCAACGGGGCAGACATCCACGCAAGCAGTGTCCTTCGTTCCGATGCATGGTTCAGCGATGATGTAGGTCATGGCCGGGTCATTGTAACCGAGGACTGAGGACTGAGGACTGAGGACTGAGTCCCGCCCGCGCCGCTGCCAGCCATTCAACTGCCGGTGGCTGGGTGTGACTCAGTCCTCAGTCCTGAGTCCTCAGTCCTCTACTCGTTCCAGCGCCGGATGGATTCGATCTCATAATCGTTGCCCATGAACGTCACAATCTCGCCGGCTGCGTGGCCGATCAGCGCTTTCGCCACGTCGGATTGATTCGAGTAAATGCCGTGCTCGGGCGCTGACTCCCACGGACCGAGAATGGTGATCTCGCGGCGGACGTCGCCGTTCGAAAGGGCCACCTTCGTGCCGACGCGCACCACGCTCGTGTCGACCGTTGGCGGATCGAGAACGCGTACGTTGCCCAGCTCGGTTTGTAGTTTGCCAACCCGGGCGGACAGATACTCATCGCGTTGCCGCGCCGACTTGTACTCAAAGTTCTCGCTGAGATCGCCCATCTCGCGCGCAACCTGGATCGCCTTCTTGTTCGCCGGAATCTCGACTTTGAGCAGATGCTCGAGCTCGGCGCGCTTTTGCGACAGCGATTCGGCGGTCGCATAAATCGGCTCAGTCTGCGGCTCGCGCAGCGATGGATACTTCGTCAAGGCGGCTTGTTTCACATCATCGCGACGGTACTCTTCGACACCGCCGTAACGCTCTAGGCTTTCCACGAGCTTGCGCGCCTGCTCCTCGTTCTCCACGTTCATGATGATGCGGATGACGAGGCCGCCCTTATCGAAAAAGTCTTTTAGCCGCGCGCGGACCGGCGCGAATTCATCCGATGCGATTGCTTCGAGGATTTGAAAGATGAGGGCGTAGTTCGCGCGATCAGGCAGTGTCTTCTGATCATCAATCTGTTTGACGTACCAGTAGAACGCGCGCGGGTGACGGCGGGGGTATCGCAGCGTTTCGTCGATCAGCCGGTCGCGAATTTCGGTCTGACCTTCCTTCTCCAGCGACGACATCACCAAGGACAGAATTCGCGGCTCATCGTCGAGAAAAAAGATTTCGCTGTAGACCTTCTGCCAATCCGGATGCGCGTTGCGCACGACCGTGAGGGCGCGTTCACGAAGCGCCTTGTCGCCGATGGCTGCAACCGTTCGTGACGCGAGCGGACCGCTGAGGAGCGAGGCAGGATCGAATGGCGGCGTGTACGCGCCCGGCAACGATTCGAGCGTAGTGAGAATCTGCCACGCCATCGCCTGATCGGTGCGAGAAAGCTTCGCCGCCTCGTTTGCCAGCGATGAGGAGAAGTAATCCGCAAGTTCTTTGCTCCGCGCTGTGTGTTTTCGCGCGAGATCGAGCTTTCCCTTGGCGTCGGCGCGATCGAAATCGCGGCGGATCGTCTTCTCCGCCTCGCCAGTGGAGACGCTCCACGAGTACGTCGCTTTCGCGCCCGTACCGCTGACGACGATCTGCGGATTTTTTCGTGCTGAGGTCCACCAGGAGCTCCACTTCTCCTCCGGCACAATCCCGATCACCGCATCGCGCACCTCGGGCATCGTCATCGGGCGGCCGAAGCTCTGAAGAATGCGCGCGAAAAAATCGGAAGGCGACTTCATCGCTTCGGCGCGGATCTTTCCCGGATCGGTGAATTTCTCGCGCAGAACGTGACCGTTGGTGATGGACACGAGAAACTTCGCCGCAGCGCCAAGCGGCACGGAGACTCGCTTTTCTTTTTCGAAGTCGAGCCGCGCGATGCCGAGCTCCGGATTCAGCTCGACAACCATGCCGGCGCCGCGGCCGGCCATGAAAAACGTTTCGCCTTCGTCGTACTGCAGCCAGCTTTCGATTTTTTCAGAGCGCTCCACCGGATTACTCGAAGGCTCGGAAAATCCGGCGAAGTCGAACGCGCGCTGGAAGCTCTTCCGGCTGCCGTACGTGTTTCGCAATGCCTGCTCGATGGACTGACGAAGCTGCGTGGGATGTTTCGATAAGCGTCCGATTTCTTTGAGCACCTGCAATCGCTCGGGCCACATCTTTCTTTCGAGCAGTGTGTCGCCGAGGAGGCCGAGGAGCGTGTCGGATTGGGTGCGTTGCTCGGATTTGCGCAGAGCTTTCGCGGTGCGAAGAAACGCGTCGACGTCGCTCGGATCGCTCTCGATCCGGTCCATCCAGAGCGATTCGAGGTCCTCGAATTTTTTTTCCTGAATCAGCGCATTCGCATCTTCGGCGAAGCCCATGGAGCGGCGTATTGTAGCTGACGATGAACGCGCGTCGTGCTGGGGCGGCGGTGCTCCTCGTCGCGAGCGGCCTTGCGCTCGCGATGCTCTGCTGGCGCGGCATCTACGTGCGCTACAACGCCGACGACTTCTGGACCGCCTCGATCGTCGCACGTCTCGGCTTTTGGAAATCGCAGAGCTTCTGGTACGAACGCTGGAGCGGCCGTTTCTCCTACACATTTCTCATCGGCATCGTCGAATCGATCGGTCCGCGATTCGTTCCCGCGCTCGTGCCAGTCGTCATCACGTCTTGGTTCGCAGCGACGCTTATGTGTACCGGCCGGCTCTTAGCCGGCGAGCGGGCTGAGAACACTTCGCCTTCGCCGTCGATCCGCCGGGCCGCCTAATTTCTTCGAAGCTGCTCGAGGATCTTCCCGTGTACGCCGTCGAAGGCCCCCGACGACATGACGACCACGACGTCGTTCGGCTGCGCTTCGCGAGCGACTAGCTCGGCGATCGCATCGGTATCGTCGATTTGCTGCGTCGCGATTCGATCGTTGTTCAGCCGATCCACAATCGTCTCCACCGACATCATCTTATCGAGACCGTATCGCGTGGCGTAGCGATCGCGGTGGAAAACACGGCCGATGACCACGCGGTCGGCTTCGTGAAAGGCATCGATGTATCCCTCTTCGAATTCTTTGCGCGCCGAAGAAATCGATCGCGGCTCGAAAAGCGCCCACAGCCGCTGTCCGGGATAGCGCCGCCGCGCGCCGTTGAGCGTCGTGGCAATGGCCGTCGGATGATGCGCGAAGTCGTCGATGACCGTCACACCGCGCTCCACGCCGCGCACTTCCATGCGGCGCTTGATTCCTTGAAACGTTTCGAGACCTTTCTGAATCTCTTCGGCGCCGAGCCCGCGCAGCCTGGCAGTGGCGATCACCGCAAGCGCGTTGACCACATTGTGCCGTCCGGAAAGAGTTGTGCGGAAGCGAAACCAATCTTTGCCCTCCCAGCAGGCGGTGAACATCGTTGCGTCAGGCGTGAACTCCGCGTCAGCGAAGGAGATCGTGTGACGGCGATCGGCGCCGAATGTGATCCATTGTGCTCGCGCATCGGCGCGCAGCTTCGCCACGTTCGCATCATCGCCGTTCGCCAGGATCGTATCGCCAGATGCCACCTGCTGAACTCCTTTGCGAAATGCATCGATGATCGCGTTCAGGTCGGCGTAGATGTCCGCGTGATCGAATTCGATACCCTTGTCGAAGAATGCCGTGTTGTACTCGTCGCCTTCTATGACGAACTCGGCGCCCTTTCCCAGCTTGAAATTCTGGTTGAAATTGAGGGGAATGCCGCCAACGACCATGCTCGGATCGCGTCCCGCGGCCTCGAGCATCCAGGCCATGAGCGAAGTGGTGGTCGTTTTTCCGTGCGTGCCGGCAACGACAACCGAGTATTTCCCTTTGATGAAGAGCTCGTAAATCGCCTCGGGCATCGATGTGTACGGCAGGTCCATCTCCAGCGTCGCTTCAGCTTCCGGATTCGTGCGCGGAGCGGCATTGCCGATGACCACCAGATCGGGCCGAAACGATTGCAGATGCTCGCGCGTATACCCTTCGAGAACCGGGATGCGGAGACTCTCGAGGTATGTCGACATCGGCGGATAGACGTGCTCATCCGAACCGCCAACCTCGTAGCCGCGCTGCTGGAGCATGCCGGCGAGCGAGGCCATCGCTGTGCCGGCAATCCCGATCAGGTACACGCGTTTGATTTCCGGCAGATGTTTGACGTGAGGCATTGGCCGGCCAGTCAGCAAGATCCATGCTTTTCAGTAAAATGACCTCGGGAATCGTCACCTCGACTACGGTGTTCGAACCAACGTTTCGTAACCACCACTCACCAGCTCTTCTACACAGGA
>QHVY01000110.1:6096-8468 GCA_003223695.1 Acidobacteriota bacterium | reverse complement strand
GCAGGTGTAGCGGCGGGCTTCAGCCCGCCGCCTCCGGCTGAAGCCGGTGCTCCGCCATGCGTCGATCTCATCGCCATCGGCTGCTCTACCGGTGGTCCGCCCGCCCTGCAACATCTGTTTCAGTCGCTGCCGCTTCTGCCCGTTCCGATTGTCGTGGCGCAGCACATGCCTCCGATCTTCACACGACTGTTCGCGGAACGCGTCGACCGGCTGACGAAGTACAGCGTGAAAGAGGCTACCGACGGCGAGCATCTCGAGCCCGGATCGGTTTACATCGCGCCCGGGGGAATGCAAACGGAAGTGCAGCGGGCGGGCGATGGCCTCAAAGCGCGCGTCGTCGAGCCGAAATCGAACGATGCATATTCGCCTTCGGTCGATCGGCTGTTCGTGTCGGCGAGCGATTCCTGTGGCGAGCGGCTCATCGTCGTGATCATGACCGGAATGGGCGATGACGGCGCAGCGGCGATCCGTCGCGTGCGCGACCGCGGGGGAAAAACAATCGCCGAATCGGCCGACACGGCGATCATCTTTGGCATGCCGAATGAGGCGATCAAGACCGGCGCGGTCGATCACATTCTGCCGCTCACTGAGATCGCCTCAGCGATCGAAAGGCTGTGTGTTACATTGAATTTCGAGCAGAGAGATGAGCGACGAATCGAGAGCTGAGAAGTTTCTCGAGCTGTTCAACAAGAGCAAGGAGTTCACCGAGGAGCTGCTGAGGGAGAATGAGCGGCTGCGGGCGCAACTCGGCGAGATTGAGCGGGCCAATCAAGATTACTCCGCGCGATACACCGAAATCGAAGAGCAGAACAACAACCTGGCCAGCCTCTACGTTGCCAGCTATCAGCTTCACTCCACACTCGATTTTCGCGAAGTCATTCACATCGTTCAAGAGATCCTCCTCAATCTCGTCGGCGCGAAGTCGTTCTCGATCCTGCTCCTTGACGAGAACACAAAGGAGTTGCGCGCGGTCGCCTGTGACGGTGAGGATGCTTTTCCGGGCATCGAGACCCTTTCCACACGACTCGGCGAAGGCGTGATCGGAACCGTTGCCTCGCGCGCTGAGAGCTTTTATCTCAACGACGGCACAGTCTCGTTGGAACGGCCGCTGGCCGCCGTTCCCCTCAAGATCAAGGATCAAGTCATCGGCGTCATCGCCATCTACAAGCTGCTCGTGCAGAAGCACGCGTTCACCGCAGTCGATTACGAGCTCTTCTCGCTGCTGGCGGCGCACGCCGCCACGGCGATCTTTTCGGCGAAACTGTACGCGCAGTCGGAGCGGAAACTGAACACGATTCAGAGCTTCCTCGACCTGCTGACGACGACCTCGACATGATGAACGTCGACAACGCGCGATTTCTGATCGTCGAAGACTCGCCGACGATGCGGCAGTTGATTTCGTTTTCCCTCAAGCGTTTTCGAAACGCGAAGATCATCGAAGCGGTGGATGGACTCGACGCGCTTCGAAAGCTCACCGGCGGGGACAAGATCGATCTCATTCTCACCGACATCAACATGCCGGTGATGGACGGGCTGAAGCTGGTGTCGATGGTCCGCCACAACGCCTCGCTGAAGAACATTCCGATCATCATCATCACCACCGAAGGGGCGGAGGAGGATCGCGAGCGCGGCCTGGCATTAGGCGCGAACGCGTACATCGCCAAGCCGATTCAGTCTTCGCATCTGATTAAGACGATTTCGGAGCTCCTTGCGGTGTGAGTGAAAGCGTTCGCCGTTCGCCGTTCGCCGTTGGCCGAGGCGGTTCAGCCAACGGCCGACAGCCAACGGCCATCGTCTTCGGGATCGTCGTCCTGTTCCTGGGTGTTCGTATCCCACTTTTGTTTGTCCGGCAGCCGTTCTTCGACGAGCTCTTCACGCGCTGGATTTCCGAGCGGTCATTCGGCGGGATTTTGCAGGCCCTGCACTACGACTCCGGCCCGCCGCTTTACTACTTCGTCGTGCATCTGATCGGAAACCCGCCGGTCGTTGTTCTTCGCGCCATGTCACTCCTCTTCGCGACCATCGCTCTGGCGGCGCTGCTCGCGATGCGCCATTTCGCGGCGGCGGCTCTCCTCGCGGTCTTTCCGCCTGCGGTTTTGTTCGCGGTCGATGCGCGCGCCTATGCGCTCTGCGCGATGTTTGTGACGATCGGTATCCTCGCCCTCGACGTCGATCGCCCCTACGCGGCAGCGATCGCGTTTGTCGCCGCGGCGTATTCGCATTATTACGGCGCGCTGTTCTTCCCGCTCTTGCTGCTGCCCCTCACCCCGTCCCTCTCCCCGCGAGCGGGGAGAGGGTGGCGCGCAGCGCCGCGTGAGGGGCGCGGCTTCCTTCTTGCGATCCTACTTTTTGCCCCCGGCGCATGGCTCGCG
>QHVY01000110.1:0-6087 GCA_003223695.1 Acidobacteriota bacterium | reverse complement strand
CCCGAAGCGCTGTTCGCGCGGCCGCCGATATGGTTGCTGATTGTTGCTGCGGGGTTGCTGATTGCTGCTGGGTATCGGATAAATCGATACACGGTGATGACGCTCGTGCCGCCCGCGATCGCGTTGGTGCTGCGGGTCTATTTTCCGCTGCGATTCGAATCGATCATCGCGGCGCCGCTGGTCTTATGGCTGGCAAAATCAGCTCACCGGAAGCTGATCCCGCTGTTGATCGCAGTTGGACTGGCCATCTGCTCCTTCGGAATCATCGAACATTGGCAGCGGCCGGTCGATGACTACCGCGACGCGGCGATGCATGTCCGAAACCTTCCTGGTCCCGTAGTTGCCAGCGGCTATCTGTATCTCGAGACCATGGCTGTTCGTCCGGCGATCGCCTTTCCCGCCGAGCAGGCTTTGCACCCCGGCTGGCGGGCGACGGCCACGTCGGGAAGCGAACTCCCGCCCGGCATGTTCATCTGGATAGGTGAGCGTCTGGCGCCGGAACTGAGCCTGATTCGGCGCTCGCGTCATGTCACGCCGCTGTACGTCAACGGGCGAGCAGCGATCGTTAAGGTAAACTGAGAACCCATGCCTCATTTCATCACCGACAAATGCATTGGCTGCAGCGTCTGCGAGGTCAAATGCCCCACGAACACCATCTGGGGTGAGGCGAAGGGCCAGTATTACATTCATCCGGAGCGCTGCATCGATTGCTCGGTCTGCGGCATTTATTGCCCTGTCGATGCCATCCAGAACCAGCACGGTGAGTTCATCCCGCGGGTCAAACCGAAGGACATTCCGAAAGCGGAGGTCATCAAGGAGCTCTGCACGGGATGCGAGTTCTGCGTGGACATCTGCCCCTTCGAGTGCATCCACATGATTGAGCCGCAGGACGAGACAGTGGCTAACCATTACAAGATCGCGTTCGTCGAGAAAAACAAATGCGTCGCCTGCCGGCTCTGCGAATCCGTCTGCGACAAAGACGCCATCGTTGTGCCGGATGCGCCCACGCAACTCAAGGGCTATCTGCCCGACTTTGTTGTCGCGGGTACGGGGCGATAGAAATTTCAAATTTCAAATTTCAAATGAAAAATTAGAAAGAATGGAGCGGATTCTTTTTAATTTTTCATTTGAAATTTGAAATTTGAAATTTCCGATGACCGACATCCCCAAAGAAGCTCCCCGCAGCATCCTTTTCCAATTCGTAATTTTCCCTCTCGGCATCGTGCTGGTTGCGGTGGGGATTTTTTTTCTCTTTGGAAAGCTGGCCACCGAAGAGCACACGATTCCCGATTACCTCAATACGGTCCGCTCCGGCAGCTCGCATGAGCGCTGGCAGGCGGCGTATCAGCTTTCGAAATCGCTGAAGCGCGGAGAGGCGGCGCGTTATCCCAATCTCGAGCAGGACGTCGCCTCGATCTACATACAGTCGAAAACGGACGATCCGCGCATCCGCCGCTACCTCAGCATGGTTCTCGGCAACCTTGGCGATCGCCGGGCGACGCCGCTGCTGCTCGACGGACTGAATGATCGCGACGCCGACAATCGCATTTACGTGCTGATGGCCCTCGGCGAGCTGAGAGATCCGCTGTCCATTCCAGCGATCGATAAGGCGGCAAGCGACTCGGACAAAGATGTCCGCAAGACTGCCTACTTCACGCTTGGCGAGATCGGCAACGCGGCCGCTGTGCCTGCGTTGGCGAGCGGGCTGGAAGATGAGGTGCCAGAGGTCCGCTGGAACGCGGCGATGTCGCTGTCGCGATTCAACGATCGCCGTGCCGTCCCCATCCTCCGCGAGATGGTCGACCGGTCACGGCTCAATGAGGTCCGTGACATGCGGGAGGACCAGAAGGAAGACGTGATGATCATGGCCATGGCGCCGTACGTCCGCCTCGGTCAGGGGGACGCGAGCAACGATCTCCAGCGCGTTGCAGCGACCGACCCGAGCCTGCGCGTCCGCGCTGAAGCCAAATCGGCGCTCCAGCAAGTGCGATAGGAGAGACCATCTCGTCATCCTGAGCCGGCGAAGGCGCAGCCGGAGCGCGGTGAGTGCCGAGTGCTCAGTGCCGAGTGCCGAGTCAGAGCGCCCGTTTCCACTCGGCACTCGGTACTGGGCACTCGGCACTCCTTGATAAGCCTTTCCCGTTGACACAGGTCACAGAATCGCGGATATTTAGCGGCCGGAACGTTGCTTGTTCCGTTTCTTCACAAACTCCTGATGTCGGAAGAAATCACGCCATATCAGGTAGTCCCCAAGACGCCCCTCGCCGGCAGCGCAGCAGCAGACATCCGCGCGCAGGGCGAAATGACCCGTCGCAGCTTTCCCTCCGTGATCACCGCCGCCTGGCTGGCCCTGACCGCCGCTTTGGGCGGACTGGCCAGCATCCTCGGCCGGTTCATGTTCCCCAATGTCCTCTTCGAGCCGGTGCAGAAGTTCAAGGCCGGCTTCCTCTCCGACTACGCCGTGGGGGAGGTCGATGAGCGCTGGAAAGACAAATTCGGCATCTGGCTGGTGCGAACCGAGGAGGTCATGTATGCGCTGATTTCAGTGTGTACGCACCTCGGCTGCACGCCGAACTGGCTGCCGACGCAGAACAAGTTCAAGTGCCCGTGCCACGGCAGCGGCTATTACAAATCAGGAGTCAACTTCGAAGGACCGACGCCGCGTCCGCTCGAGCGCGCGAAGATCTTCATCGATCCTTCGGATGGTCAGATTGTCGTCGACAAATCGAAGCAGTTTCACCAGGAGCGGGGAGAGTGGACGGATCCCGATGCGTTCATCAAAGTGTAAGCGAGCGCGCAGCGCGAGAGCGAACATCCTGAGGCCCCGAAGAGGGCCGAAGGATCTCCTAAAGCAGGGGATCCCTCGCCGTCGGAGCCTGCCCTGAGCGAGCGAAGCGAGTCGAATGGGCGGCTCGGGATGACAATCCACGAGGAGACATGGCCAGCGTAAAAGCACTTCAAGAGAACATCGTCAATTCGCAGATCTGGAAGTCAGTATTTCGGGTCGGCATTCCGAACACCAACCGCAAGCGCGTGCTCGCGGTCCTCGGATCGCTGATTCTGCATCTGCATCCGGTCAAGGTGCGCCGCTCCGGCGTGCGCATGAGCTACACGTGGTGCATGGGCGGAACGACGTTCTTTTTCTTCCTGATCGAGACGGTGACAGGACTGCTTTTAATGTTCTATTATCGTCCAACAATAGAATACGCATTTACGGACATCATGGACCTGCGCGAGCAGGCCCCGTTCGGCATCATGCGCGAGATGCACCGCTGGGGTGCGCACGCGATGGTCATCGCCGTCTGGCTGCACATGTTTCGCGTTTTCATGACCGGCTCGTACAAGCCGCCTCGTGAATTCAACTGGAACGTCGGCGTGATCCTGCTCGTGCTGACGCTTCTTCTTTCGTTCACCGGCTATCTGCTGCCGTGGGATCAGCTGGCGATCTGGGCGATCACCGTCGGCTCGAGTATGGCGCGCGCGACACCCGGCGCGGGAAATGAGGGCCCCATGTCGGGGCTCATAAAACTTGGCGACATCCGGCTGATCCACGCGGGCGATGACGCGCGGTTCGGCCTCATCGGCGGCCGATCGATCGGAGCGGCCACGCTGCTGCGCTTCTACGTTCTCCACTGCGTTGCCATCCCGCTCGTGGCTGGATTTCTGATGGCCATTCACTTCTGGCGCGTGCGCAAAGATGGTGGGATTTCGGGACCGTTATGAGTAGCCTTGTAGGGCACGACTGCGTCGTGCCGAACTCTGGCTGTGGTAGGTCCGCCGGAATTCGGCACGGCGCAGCCGTGCCCTACAACAACAACGGTCAACGGCCAACGGTCAACGGCGAACGACGATGACCTTCCTCAAGGACTACATCAACGTTTTGTCGGCAGCATCGATAAGTTTTCTGCTGCTGTCTTCGACTTTCGGCTGCATCGTCTATTTCAATTTGCTCGAGGGACGGCTTCGGTCGAAAGGTGGCTCGATCTTCATCGGCCTTGGTGTGGCGTACGTCATCGCCGGGTTGTTCATCCGTCCGCTTCTGTATCTCGCCGTTGCCTACTTCCTCGTCATGTTTGGTCTTGCACATCTCGGCGGCCGGTTGTGGGACAAGAAAGTTGGCAAATGGCTGCTGTTCGTCGGCATCGTCGGGTTCTTCGTGTCGTTTCTCGATCCGAACTTCTATCTGATCGCTGCTAAGCCCGACAACGTCCCCATCGGCGCAATGATCTTCCTCCTCGGCATCTTCACCTGGATCGCGCTGCGCAAGGCCTATCTGAACGATAAACAGATTCAGGCCGGCGGCATCCCGTGGGAGAAGACCGAGACCAACGAAAAACTCTTCGTGTGGCCCGACCTCGTCTACACCGAGATGCTTTGCATGATCCTGCTGACGGTCGTCATGAGCGTCTGGTCGGTGGCCCTGCGCGCGCCGCTCGAAGAAGCAGCGAATCCAACGTCGTCGCCGAATCCCGCGAAAGCGCCTTGGTACTTCCTCGGCCTGCAGGAGATGCTCGTGTACTTCGACCCCCGGCTCGCAGGCGTCGTGCTGCCGGGACTGATCATCGTCGGACTGATGGCCATTCCGTACATCGATACGAATCCGAAAGGCAACGGTTACTACTCGTTTCGCGAGCGGAAATGGGAGATCGGAATCTTCCTGTACGGCTTCCTGGTGCTGTGGTCGTTCCTGATCATCACCGGAACGTTCCTGCGCGGACCGAACTGGAACTTCTTCGGACCTTACGAATATTGGGACCCGAACAAGCTCGTTCCGCTGGTCAATGTCGATTTGTCGGAGCTCGTGTGGGTGAACTGGCTCGGGATGCCGCTGCCGAAGCTCTGGCCGATTCGGGAGATGTTCGGCATTTTGCTGGTCATCGGTTATCTCAGTCTGCCGCCGCTGCTGGCGGCACGTCCGTTCCGCCGCTTCTATTTGAAAATGGGTCCGGCGCGATATTACGTCGGCTCATTTCTTTTCCTGGTGATGATGGCGCTGCCGATCAAGATGGTGCTCCGCTGGCTGTTTAACTTGAAGTACATCGTGCATATCGGAGAGTTGTTCTTCAACGTATGAAGCAGGGTAGGGCACGGCTGCGCCGTGCCGAATCATCGTGGAAGGAGTGGGCGGCGACACCCAACCGAGGGGTGCGGCACGGCGCAGCCGTGCCCTACAAAGAAACGGACCACGATCGATGAAGCCTCAAGAGCCGATTCCGCACAACTATTCGATCGGAGGATTGAATCTGATCTTCCTCTGGTCGAGCCTCGGCCTCCTGGCGGTGACCGGCCTGATGGTCGGCTACGACTACATCCGCGGATGGAAGTGGTTCCAGCGCGAGTTCATGCGGATGCAGCAGGAACGCATCGAGCAGGACATTCAGGCGGAGCAGACGGGCACGAACAAGGCGCAGCTCGCTGAGCTCGATCGCGAATTCAAGCGGAGCGAAGTCGAGCTCGCGCAACATCGGTCCCAGTACGTCGTTGCCCAAAAGGATCTCGACTCGTGGGAGGGCATCCACTACGCCGCCGATCAGGATTACCGCTTCGCGAAGGCGAACCTCGACGCGCAGCGCTACATCGCCGAGGCGGCGGTGGTGCAGAAGCGGAAGGATGTGGGGAGCCAGCAGGCGGAGTACAAGCAGCAGGAGAAACACGTCACCGATCTCAACGCGCGATTGCAGGAGATGACGCGGAAGCGCGACGCCGCGAAAGCGCGCGTCGATCTTTGGCTCGCCAAGATCAAGGCGGTCGAGGACAAGCGCAAAGAGCTCAACGCGAACATCGACCTGCTCAACAAGCAATTGACCACGGTCGAGCTCAAGGGACCGAATCTCCTGCTCAACCTGCCGATGCTCGACTTCATCAATCCGACGCTGAAGATCGATCAGGTCGTGATCCCCGACATGTTCATCGACATGAACTACATGGGCGTGCCGAGGGTCGATCGCTGTATGACCTGTCATCGCGCGATCGATCGCCCCGGTTTCGAATCGAAGAAAGAAGCGGCGCGGCTCGCGCAAGAGCTGCAGCAGAAGCTCGACAACTTCCAGATCGTGCAGGAAAAGAGACAGGAGACAGAGAAGCGGA
>QHVY01000109.1:10647-13381 GCA_003223695.1 Acidobacteriota bacterium | reverse complement strand
GATCCGCGTCGTGCGTTTCGAATTCGCGTACATGGCGGCTGGAAAAAAACGCCCAGACCCGCAGCCGGTGGTCCTCGACGAGTGGCGGGCGGTGGTACGGGAGCTCGGCGATGGGCGGAGGCTCGTTATCGGCGGCAAGTCATTCGGCGGCCGAATGGCGAGCTTGGTTGCCGATGAGTTGGACGTGACGGGATTGCTTTGCTACGGTTATCCCTTCCACCCGCCCGGGAAGCGCGACAAATTACGAACCGCGCATCTCGAGAATCTGCGCACGCCGGCTCTCATCGTACAGGGCACACGCGATCCATTCGGTTCGCGCGATGAAGTCAAAGCGTATAAATTATCATCAACAATTAGTGTTCAGTGGATCGAGGGAGGCGATCACTCGCTGAAGGGAGGTTTGCCTCGAGCGATTGATCTTGGAGTGAGCTTCCTCACATCAATTTAGGCATGTGGTCGCTATTTTGCTTGATAATTGATTTAAATGCGGCGAAAAGCCCTAATTGTCGAGGATGACGAGTCAACGCGCCGGCTGCTGCGCAAGCTCGTGGAGTCCGAGGGTTGTGATGTGGACGAAGCGAAGGATGGGGAGGAAGCGCTCCGTTTTCTTCGCATCGGCGAGCAGTACGGCGTAATCCTGCTCGACATCGCGCTGCCGAAGGTGAGCGGGACCGACGTCATGGAGTATCTCTTCCTGGTCAATCCTGCGCTCCTCGAGCGGGTTATCGTCGTCACCGGGCTGAATATCGAGGAAATCCGCAAGCTGTTTCCGACCATTTGCCACGCCCTGCCCAAGCCGGTCATCCCCAACCGTCTGATGGATTCCATCCACAAGTGCCTGCGAAGGATTCCTGATGAACATTTGACGCTGCAATGACTCTCCTCTGACGCTTCCGCCCTTTTTCCGCCTCTCTCGATTTCTTTTTTGATGCTGCGCCACACGATCGGCTGATGCGCGATCTGTAAATTGAGAATCACCCGCAAGGGTATACAACGCACGACGCTACCCCCTCCGGAAGCGTGTTGTATGAGAGAGAGACGGCAGGCGAGTGGATAACCCACTCGCCTCGCTGTTTTTATTTTGTTTTGGGGTCGTAGCTTTCCTTGTGATTTTTCTACAATCAGTGGAGAAATGCCCTTCCTCCACCCGGGAAAGCGGCTTTCAATCGCGCGACGGAAGGCTGTCCGCTTGTTGTTATCGCAGCTTCGCCGGTGACTTGTCTACAGCCAGTGGAAAAATCACAAGGAAAGCTACGACCCCATCAAAAATCCCTGAAAAATTGCTCTGGATCTGTGATCGTCGACTCGTACTCCGCCTGCAGATCCGTCTTGTGCTTCCACTCGATCTCGGCGAGCTCGAAGAAGAGCGCTTCCAGCTCTGTCCCTGACTGCGCGCGCTCGGCCATGAAGCGATAGTTGCTTTCCGAATCGCGTTCGCGTTCCAGCGCGAGTTTGAGCGCACGCGACAGGTCGAGGTCGCGGATCTCCGGAGGCAGATCGATGTTGACTGGATTCGGATTCGGCGGGGCGGTCTTGAGCGCCTCGCGATACTTTCGTTCCATCTTGGCACGATGCAGCAACTCGTCGTCCGCCAGTTGCAGCATCCGTTTGCGCACCGCCTCGGAGCCGGCGCGCTCGGCCATCTTCTGGTAATACGCGCGAGTCTCGATTTCCGATTGGATCGCTTCGCGAAGGACTTCTTCAACCGTTGTTTCGAGCGGTTTCATTCGCCGCGATAGAGATCCGGGTTCGGTGGCGCGTCATCATCGTAGGGCGCCTCGCGCAGCGGCTGTCCGAGGCCGGTGCCGCCGGCGGTCCCCTTTTTCTGTAGCGGCCCATAGTACGGTCGCCATCCCATCGGCTCGACAGGAAAATTCGGCGGCACGACGAGATCGCGCAGACCAACCACCGCCCGCGCGCGTGTGTCGATGGCCATCTCGTAATCGCGGGTCATGTAGATCGCATCTTCGGGACACGCATCGACGCAGTAGCCGCAGAAAACGCAGCGCAGCAGATCGATGTCGTAGCGCACCGGAAACTTCTCGCGCGTGCGCTCATCTTCGCCGGCTTCGATGGTGATGCATTCCGCCGGACATGCCGTTGAGCACATGTAGCAGGCGACGCATCGCGTCGTCCCGTCCTCGCGCGTGGTGAGGATGTGCCGCCCGCGAAAGCGCTCCGAGTACACGCGCTTTACTTCGGGATAGGAGATGATCGGCAGCTTTTTGTAATTGAGCAGATTGTGCAGCAGATGCCGCAGCGTCACGAACATGCCTGCGATCACCTTCGGCAAATACAGCCGCTCCGCGAACGTGAGCTTTCGCGGCACCACTTTGACAACGCCTGGCCGCACGCGTTCGATCGGCATCAGTGATCGAGCTCTCCAGCGATGATGTTCAGCGATCCGAGCGCAGCGATTGCATCGGGAATCGTCTGCCCGGTGATCATCTGGCCGTACGCCTGGAAAATCGTGAAACAGGGAGGACGGCACCGCACGCGATAAGGATTCTTCGTCCCATCCGAAACGACGTAGAAGCCCAACTCTCCGTTGCCGCCTTCGACCTGAACGTACGTTTCGCCGACCGGCGGCTGAATGCCGTGCATGATCAGCTTGAAGTGATAGATGAGCGACTCCATCTCGTTGTAGACCTTCGCTTTCGGCGGAAGCGCAACATATGGGTTGTCGACGATCACCGGACCGGGCGGCAGTCCGCGGTCGATCGCCTGTTGCAGA
>QHVY01000109.1:4067-10605 GCA_003223695.1 Acidobacteriota bacterium | reverse complement strand
TCCCAATCGTATGTTTCGTATCCGAGGTACGGGTTGGTCTTACGGACGTCGAAGGGAATGCCACACGCGCGAAGGCACGGACCGGTAAATCCGAAGTCGATCGCATCTTCGGGTGATATTGGAGCAACGCCGACGACACGATCGAGAAAAATTTTGTTACGGCTGACGAGATTCTCCACGTCGTTGAGGTACTTCGGCAACATGTTGACCAGCCGCTGTGCGTTCTCGAGAAAGTTCGGCGGAACGTCCACGGCAAGGCCACCAATGCGCGTGTAGCTTGGCAGCAGACGCGCGCCGCAGCACGCCTCGATCAGGCCGTAGATCTCCTCACGAGGCTGGAACAGATACCAGAAGTTCGTCAGCGCGCCCATATCGACGAGATTCGTGCCGATGCAGACGAGGTGATCGGCGATGCGCATGAATTCCGACAGAACCAGCCGCACATACTGCGCCCTCGGCGGCGCCTCGAGACCGAGGAGCTTCTCGACCGCCATACAGTAGCCGACGTTGTTGATGATCGCCGACATGTAATTCAGGCGATCGGTGAACGGAATCGCCTGCTGATACGTGTGCGTCTCGCAGCTTTTCTCGAAGCAGCGGTGCAGGTATCCGATTTCCAGATCGGCGCCGATGATGCGCTCGCCATCGAGCGTGACCACGACGCGCAGGGTGCCATGGGTCGCCGGGTGTGACGGGCCGAGATTGAGAGTGATGCGTTCGAAGTCGGTGTCGACGTTTGCGAAGCGCGGATCGATCTTCGGAATGATCTGAGCGACGTCCTTTTCTGTGCACAGCCAGCGTTGCGCGGGATCGTAGTCTTTGCGCAGAGGGTGGCCCTGAAACGCCTCGTGCGTCAGGATGCGCCGCAGATTCGGATGGCCGTCGAAGCGCACGCCGTACATGTCGAACACTTCACGCTCGTACCAGTCATAGCCTTTGAAGACCGGCGTGACTGATTCGAGTGTTTCATCTTCGGCGAGGCGAACTTTCAATCGCACGCGCTCGTTGCTCGCGAGCGAGTACAGCTGATACATGACATCGAAGCGCTTTTCGCGGCGCGGATAGTCGACGCCCCACAAATCGAGCGGGAGCGTGAATTGATGCTCGGTTTTGAGCGCGCGCAGGACCTCGACGATGCGCTCTTTGTCGACGATGAACGTTGGCAGATCTTGTCCGCGCTCCTGCTCGACGCGCAGCCGTTCGGCGAGCTCGGCGCCGCGCGCGTCCATCTTCGGTGCGTCTGCCGGCACGTATGGATTCCGATTCGTCGGCGCGGGGCCGGTGTATGGAATCGCGCTCTGGCGGGTGAGGGTGCTCATGACGCAGTGCCGGGTGCCGAGTACCGAGTGCCGAGTTTAAGCGCACTGAATCTTCGCACTCGGCACCCGGCACTCGGCACTTTCATCTCCGAATCTCTCCGCGCTCAATCTTTTCTTTGAGCTTCAAAATGCCGTACATCAGCCCCTCGGGTGTGGGCGGGCAGCCGGGGACCCAGATGTCAACGGGGATGATCTCGTCGATGCCCTGCATGACGTGATACTGCCGATAGAAGCCGCCGGACGTCGCGCAGGCGCCCATGGAAATCACGTACTTCGGCTCGGGCATCTGGTCGTAAATTTTCTTGAGAACGGGGGCCATTTTGTCGACGATCGTCCCCGCCACGATGATCACGTCCGCCTGCCTCGGTGAAAAGCGCACGACCTCGGCACCAAATCGCGCGATGTCATAGTGCGACGACACCATCGACATGAACTCGATCGCGCAGCATGCTGTGCCGAACGGCAGCGGCCAGAGCGAGTTGCCGCGCGCCCAGCCGACCAGCAGGTCGAGCTTCGACGTCAGGTACGTACCGCCTGCCAGGCCCTCGATCTCACGATCTGCTTCGCCTGGAAGCGTGATCAGCCCCTTTTCGGCATCCTCGCCGGGCGCCAGAGCTTCTTTGCGGGCGATGATCGAGTCAGGCTTTTCGAATTTCTGTGCAGGCATACAAAAAGGCGCGGCGCGGATGATGCCACACGCGCCAGATGCGGGCGACGCGAATTCTAGGCGCTTGGGAAAACTTTCACAAGCTCGCGGCGCGGCGTAGCATGCGCGCATGAATCGAACCATGGCCACGACCGCTTTTGAACTCGAGGGATTCCGAACCACCAAACACGTCGGCATCGTGCGAGGAATCACCGTCCGATCGCGATCGATCTTCGGTACTGTCGGAGCGAGTTTGCAGACGCTCGTTGGCGGCAACATCACCATTTTCACCGAGCTCTGCGAGAAGACGCGTGAGGAGGCGTTTGAGCTGATGATGCAGCACGCTGCGCAACTCGGCGCAAATGCTGTCGTCGGAGTCCGCTATGACGCGACGGAGGTGATGCAGGGAGTCACCGAGGTGTTGTGCTACGGCACTGCGGTCGTGGTGGAGCGATCAGCCTGACAGCCACTGAAACGCTTCGCGCACGATCTCCGGCGGAAGTATGTGGCCGCCGTCGAACTCGCGCAGCTTGACGCTCAGATTCATTCTTCCAAGATCTCGCGCAATCGGGCGGCTGGCATGGTCGATCGGCAGTACGTCATCGTGCGTGCCGTGCGAGAGGAAAAATCGCGGCGTTCCCAGTCGCTGCACGGGAATGAGGAACCCTGGCGAGAACGCAGCGATATGCGAGAACAGATCGCCGTTGGCAAGACCGATGGCCAGTGCGTAGGTCGCGCCGTCGGAGAAGCCGCTGACCGCGAGCAGCTTCGGATCGAAACTGCAGCGCGCGAATGCGGCGCCGAGCGCGTTGTTGAGAAAGAGGATGTCGGGACCAAATCTGCGGCGGATCGCGTCCCACGTCATCCCTTCGGACTTTGGCGCGAGAAGGATCACACCGAATTCATCGGCCTGCGAGCCGAGACGCTCGATCATGCGATCGGGAGAGCCATTCGCGCCGTGAAGGACGAGAGCGAATGCCCGGCTGTTTTGCGGAACGTACAACAGCGCACGGCGTTCGAGCTCCAGCGCATGCAGTCCCGGCCCAATAGAGCGGCGTGTGTTAGGCCGAACGCGGAGCTTCTCCGGCGGATCGGCCGAGGCGCAAGCAGCAGCGAAGCCAAGCAAGATCAATTCGCGCCGAGTCAGACTCATGCGCGACGTCTCCCCAGAAAAAATTTTTCCAGCCGTTCCGCCACCAGTGGCGCTCTCCATTGCTCCGCGACTTCGCGGCCACGTTGACGCACACGCTGTCGGGTCGCGGGCTCGCTCAGCAATTCGATCAACTTCTCTCCGAGCTCCACTGCATTTTCTTCGGGCGCGAAGAGGGCGAAGTCACGCGTGTCGTCGAACGCGAGATACGACGGAATCGAGGTCAACACCGTCGGGATTCCCGAGGCCAGCGCCTCCGCGGCGGGCAAACCAAAGCCTTCCTCGCGATGATTCGGCGCGATGAGCACGTCGCATGAATGCATCAGCCGCGTCATTTCCGATGTGTTGAGCGCGACGTGAAACTCCTGCACAGAATCGAGCGGCTCATCGCGCGACGGAGCCCATGGTGATACGCGAACGAGATCGAATTTTTGATGGAACCACCTGGCGTGGGCCACCGCGCCGTATCCCTCATGAATTCCTTTCATGTCCGCTTGCGATTGACCGGAGAGAAGAACGCGCATCGGCTCATTCTCCGGCGGAACGCGCGCTCGGTAGAACTCATCCTCGACGATTTGTCCGACGTACGTGATGTCGTTTGTAAATTGTTGGAGAATTGGAGTCAGCGACGGCGTGACGATGAGCTTCGGAATTGGCAGCCGGTACGCGACGTCGATTTGCGGTTTGATCTGCTGATAGGCAGTGAACGCACCTTCGTACCCCTGAGTCAGATGCACTGCTCGCTCACGAGCGAGGTTCCAGGCCGGCTCGACAGTCGTCCAGAAGGTGCCGACGACGAAATCGTCTTCACGTGCGTCGTACTGCGGAAAGTCATCGACGTAGACCCATTCGGCCCGCGAGTTGCGCCAGGTGAGTGGCAGTCCTTTCGTGACCAGACGCACGCGGTGGCCGCGAGCGATGAGTGCATCCGCCTGCGCGAGCTGCACGCGAACGCCGCCGGAGAGGTCGGTATCTTCGAGAAGGTAAGTGATGCGAAGCGGGCCGGCCATCAGAGATTCTGCGCGATGACGTAGTAGCCGGATGGCAGCAGATCATCTTTCGAGTGCGGAAATCGAGACCCGGCGAGCAGCGAAAGGAGCTCTTCGCGACCGCGCGTAATCACCGTTTCCTGTGGAGCGATGTCCACGATCGTCCAGCCGGCAATCGTCAGCATCTCTTCGATTGATCGGCGCGTGAAAAATCGCAGATGTCCGACGCAGGTCAGGCCCATGTAGACGTAATCGAATCGTCCCTGTAACAGATCGGCGATGACCGCGCCGTGCGCGACGTTAGGAATACTGAGAAGAAGATGCCCTCCCGGCGCGCACACATGTCGCAGCTCGGACAGAAATGACCACGGCTCATCGAGATGCTCGACAATGTCGCCGCCGATGATCCAGTCAAACTGCTCGCGCATCAACGCGACGATTTCTCGCGCGTCGCCGCAGTAGACGTCGTCGATTCGCTTGCGCGCGACTGCTGCGGCGCGCGGGTCAAGCTCGATCCCGACGACGCGACATTTCTGTCTGGCCTTCAGCGCGGCGCCCAGCGGCGCTTCGCCGCAGCCGAATTCGAGAATCGATTTCGCGTCGCCGCTCACGCGCGCCAGTAGATCTTCTCGCGTCTGGCCGCGCAACGAGCTCCATCGGTGGACATAATCGTTTGCCGAGATGACGACCTCATGACCGTCGATCGCCCGGCGAGCAGGGTCGTCGATCTCGTCGAGAAATGCCGTGCGACAGAGATACGCTGCCGGGTCGGATTTGTCCCACTTCACGCGCTCGGCCCCCGCCTCGGCTTTCTGCATGTCGGCTGTGACCTGCTGCAGCTCGCGGAGGGTCAAATAGGGCGCGGCGGGGCTCCGCCGCTGCGCAACATTTTCCGCTTCGTTGCTCACTGGCAGGGCGGCGACGACCTCGGGCGTATGGACGAGCACGTCTCGAAGGCGCGACGCCAGCCGCTTCGGCGGAAGCAGGAGCGGGTCAGTGATCACCAGAGCGTGTTCGCTTTCGATCAGGCCCGCGGCAAGCGACGCCGGCTCCTGCGGGTCGTAAAGCACAAACTCGACGCCCTCTTCTCGCTTCAAGAGCATTTGGCTTTGCCAGCTGGCATAGCGCTCCTCGATCGCCGGGTGATCGAAGCGTGGAAAGAGGATGGCGATCATGTTGAAGGTGTTTCGCATGGACGGTGATGACTGTCAATAGAAGAAATTTCGAATTTCGAATGAAGAATGAAGAATGAAGAATTTCTCAATTCTTCATTCGAAATTCGAAATTCTTCATTTTCTGCTGCGCGTTTAGACAGCCAGACAATAAGAGCCGTATATTCGTTACATGCCCGTGTCGACCGATCTGCATTTGAACCCTTTTCTGCACGTTGATGCAGATCGGATCTATAACCCACTCACGGATCGCCAACTCACACCAGCCGATGCGCAGTACGCCGTCGTTCGGGCATTTATCGATGGAGGTGCGTCAGGTGAGGGCCTGGAGCGCGACGGCTGGACCGTTCGTGATGATGTTTCTCGCCGCTATCACCTGAAGGTCGTCTCGCTCGAGACGATGACCGCCTGTAATCAGAAGTGTTACTTCTGCCCCGTCTCCATTGCTCCGCGCGAAGACATTTCGATGCCGGTAGAGTTCTTCGAGCACATAGTCAATATGTTGACTAATTACCGGCCGACGATCGAGAGTGTTTTTCTGCAGAGCTACAACGAGCCGACGCTCGATAGGCGCTTTGTCGATCAGTGCCGCACGCTTTTCGCTGCCGATCTTCCGGTGGCCATTCTCAGCAACGGCACGGGTCTGATCCCGTCAAAAGTCGACGCGCTCGTCGAAGCCGGCCCGCTGCGCTATCTCTGCATCAATCTGTCGACCCTCGATCGCCATCGCTATCAACACGACCGCGGCGAAGATCACCTCGGCGTCGTCTTGCGGAATCTCGATTACGCAAAGAATCTTCATCTCGCGGATCGCATGAATATCGTCGTACTCGGAATCGGCGACGAACAGCACGATCGCGATTTCGAGGCGATCCGCCAGCGATTCGGCGGAACCCGATTCGAAATCGAGCGGCATGTGGTGATGGACCGCGCCGGATGGCTGGACGTCGGTTTGAAGCCGCCGGAGCGCAAGCGGCATCTCGCCGGGTGCGACAACGTCGGTTCGCGTCCGCTGCAGCATATGCACATCACGCCGCGCGGCAAGTGCGTCCTCTGTTGCGAGGACTACGACGAGAAATACGTCGTAGGTGATCTGACAAAAAACACGATCGCCGAAGTCCTGGAGGGCAACGAGGTGGCAAAGTTGAGGCGATGGGTATACGGCTTGGAAGAAGCGCCCGCGGACTTCATTTGCCGCAACTGTATTTTTGCGCGGGAACGGTAGACGAAGTGCCCAGTGCCCAGTGCCCAGTGCCCAGTGC